>CAIWUD010000245.1 GCA_903915775.1 uncultured Chloroflexota bacterium
CGCACCTCGGGTGGGGTGGCCTGCCAGGCGTCCTCACTCAGTTCAGCTGGGCGTTGTGGCTCTTCCATACGCGTAGTATGCCGGATTCTGCCGATTCTCGCAATACAGAACGGTGTTTAGCTCCCCGCCCTGAACGGATACGCTCCGAATGGCTGAATTTGCGCTTGCCAGTCCTGGTTGTGCCCAACTGTCGATCATGACCGCCCGTTGAAAGCTGCGACCATCGTACCTGCCGAACATCACACCATTAGCGGTAGACCAGGCGAGGTGGAGTGTCCCACTGCTATCAAGTTTCATATCCAGTGGAGCTTGATAGTCACCTGGTAACGGGATCGGTGCCCCCCAACTCTGACCAGCGTTGGTAGAGCGGAGTAGGGTGGCGCGATCGGTGGCGATGTAGGCGAGCGAACCGCGCATCGTTACCAGACGGGCGGCGATCGGTTGGCTCTCGGACCATGTAGCTCCGTTCCAGCGTCGGTAGAATCCCCGTGTATCAGGGATCATCGCTTGGTCATAGCCCATAACCGAACCATAGCCTTCGTTCCAAGCGACGAGGGCTATGCCATCCTCATTGATCGCTGCGGCAATCTGGATCGTCGGGGTAGTCGTTGCGGAGAGTTGCACCACTGGCAGCCAATCGCTTCCGCCCCAGATTCGTGCGACGGTATCGCCACCATCAATCCAGGTGATGATGCGCTGGTTCGAGTCAGCCATGGCAATAACTGGACGTGATGAGGGCTTTGCACTCGCTGAGAGGTTCAGTGCCGCCCCGCTCCCCCACGTCGCACCGCCATCACTCGAACTCCGGTAAAGGATTTCGCTGTTCAAGGGATAGTTGATGGAGTCATCAGCCCATACTACGTGGATGCGCCCCTCCTCATCGGTTGCCATGGAGGGATAGTGCGAAGCTTGATCGTTGTTCGAAACATTGACTGGGGTGTTCCAGAATGCCACGATCACGATCACGTCGACGATTCCAAGGAACAGGATGAGCAGTGCTACATGGGAAAAGTTAACCTTCCCTACCATTCGGTGCCGCATGACCGTCCTTTCTGCTTGGTGTCGTACCAGTAGGAACACGCGGCATGAGCTGAGTGAAGATGAGATGGGTGAGACAAGCTCCAGCCACTATAGCGAGCAAGAGGGCGAGGAAACTCCAACTCGATCCCAGCGGGACGCGGGCAAACCAACTGACAAGTTGGTCGATTGGCTGGCCGGGATGATCAACCGAGAAGGGAAGTGGACTCGGCAGCAGTGATGGCATCCCAACCATGCGGGCAAGGGCAGACGCGAGAATCCGGGACTGCCAGAGCAGGGGCATGTAGTCTGGGTCGAAAAACCAGAACCCCCACGCGTACTGAGCTTCAGTGATGACCTGGAGCATGACCAGGGTGTCGTTGTAGCTGGTGGTGACGAGGGGGATCTGGATGAGGCAACCGCTCGTGACCATCCCAATCATGACCAACTGCTTCCAATACGTGAGTTGTGACCAGTGGAGGCCAACCCAGCCAAGGGTGAGCAGGGCAAGCGGTACTACAGGGAGTTGGTAGCGTGGGCCAGGCGACCACGCTCCAGACCATGGCCGGATGACCGTGTAGAAGAGGATGGAGGAGATGAGCAGCAGTACGAGAAACTTCCCAAATGCCCCCGCCTGACGCACGAATCGGGGGAGGAGGTAGAGTGCGGGGAGGAGTGGGGGAGCATAGATGAAGAGACTTTTGCCCAGACTGAAGAAGAGGGTGTACAACCCGTACCAGGGTGGGCGTGGCAAACGGGTGAGCTCTTTGATGTGGTACCCCGTGGTGAACATGTCTTCATAGCGCCAGATGTTGTAGCCAGCCAGTGCGATCACCCCACTCACGAGTGGTAGGAGGAACGCTAGGAGGTTCCACCGCGCAGGACGACTTATCATCCAGGCATACCAGAGCAGTGCTGGCAGGTAGATTACCGCTGGGTACTTTGTCAGGATCGCTAGGCCACTACAGAAGCCGGCAGCTCCGAGCAACAGAGGTGCTACCGCAGGGTGCTGCTCGGCCGCAACAAGGAATCGGCACGTCAACAGCAGTATGAGGGTCAGCAGCGGCTCACTGTAGGTCAGTGTGGCATAGAGCCAGGCCATGGTCGCCATCCCGTAGGTCAGCGCAATAGCTAGGGCAATCCGCTGTGAACCGAAGAGTGCGTGAGCCAGGCTGTAGAGCAGCAGGAGTCCAGTTGCCGTGGTGAATGCGTTGAGCAGAGCTACGGTGCGCTGCGTTGCTTGGTGTTCGTGATCGGGTGCCCACCAACGCCCAAGTAGGAATAGTGGTACCTGAACGAGCGGTTGTACTAAACCGTACTTGCTGTACACATCGCCATTGCGCCCGACCTGCTCAAACATCGTATCAAGACGTGCTTCAGGTGGTATGGTGATCGTGCCATGGAGCACCAAGCTGCGCGTCACGGAATACGCACTTCGCGCATCGGGATTGTCAAGAATAGCAGGACTCGTCAGGAGGTAGAGGCAGAGCGAGCCTACCCAGAGTAGCAGGGGGATGCGAATGGTTTGTATGTGTCGGTTATACAACAGAGTATATTATCTCATATACACATAAAATTACTTTTGATACATATACTATTATACTAGCAGATTTATTGCTTGAATAAAAGTCCGAAACATACGCGGATATAATCACCATGTACGTACGCGACAAACACTGCGTATTACTCATCGTACACGCCGCCCATTCATGATCTCCCCTCGCCGAACCGATACCGCTTCGTTGACGACCAGCAACCGCATGCCACTCCGTTTCGCCATCCCGGCATGCGGTTGCTGGTGTGCATGCTCTGGCTCAGAGCGCAGCACGATCGCACGCCTCGTTCCACGACGAGGCGTGCGAAGGCTTACTCGCCTTGAGTGGCGGCTTCACGGCTCAGAGAAGCCCGCCTGCCAGGGAGAAGTTCGAACAGTTACCACGTCCGGCACAACTGCCGAGCAGCGTAACGCAAGGTGATACGCTGCCGATATACCCTGGTGAGGCATGGGTCAACGTTGATTATGCTGGAACGCATACCCCATACAAAGGTAGGGTCTGTCTGCTCTGCTGGAGCACTGCGAAGGCACTGGCCAAGTCCATGCCGAGGCAGCGCAAGTTCCTAGGAATGTCTGAGCAAGGACGCGGTCACCTACGCTGGGTAGGATGGTCATGAAACAGTCGAGAAGGGAGCAGTATCACGGTGGCAGTTAGGCTCTGCTCGGGCAGGGTTGTACTGCCTCCCAGGCTTCGGTGGAGAGAGGTAGCGCCTACCATTCTGCCATGCCGCATCACTGAGCGCCTGAGGAATTTGCCAGCGGTATCAAAGTGTGGGAGAGCCACGTTTAGAGTATCAAAAACACCCCCTCCCTCCACCCCTTCGGTAAGTCCGTGCGCTCCTCCTCCTGCAACAATTCTTTGGCAAAGGTCTTCATCAGATCACCTTGTGCCTGATCCTGTACCTGCACGATCACGATGGGGTACCGACGGACGAACCGGCGGCTCTATGGTGGGGGCGCGACCGTTGCGATGCTGCGACGCCAGGGCACGCTCGTGGTGGGTGTCTATGTCGGCCCGCAGGAACACCTGGCCCGATTGGAGGCTATTTTTGGCACAGCAGACACGCTGCCGGTGGCACAGGTGTGCGAGGTACCGCAGACGTTGGGTCGGGTGCTCCAGCGAGCGGCGGCCACGCGACAACCTGGGCTGCGCCGAGCCCACCCCCTGCGGGCAGGGACATGACCCTGCCGTGATCGTTCCCTGGTGTCCACGCACCCCCGCTTGCTCACGGCGCTGCCTGGCGCGGTGGACGGCGGGGGTGTTTCGGTTTCAGGGGGGTGCCGCACGGGCATGGTCGGCCCGTCACGCGGCGGCGCGGACCGGCGGTGAAGCACGCAGAGACCGCTGCCGTGCTGGTTCATCGTGTCCATGCACCCCCGCTACGCAATACTTTTCCCAGACCGTGAGCTGGTCGTTCCGTCGCCCCCTGCTATGCTACAATGGCTCCTGGACCGGTGTTTCAGTTCAAACGGGTACCCCATGGGGGCGGTGTGGAGCGGTGTGGAGCGACGTGGAGCGGTGTGGAAAGGAAGTGGGGAGCATGCCATGACAACGACGATTGACGCAGTGTTTGACGGCCACGTGTTTTTGCCGACGCAGCCGATCAACTTGCCCCCAAACACCCGGGTTCAACTCGCCATCATTGCTGACGAGCCACCA
>CAIWUD010000246.1 GCA_903915775.1 uncultured Chloroflexota bacterium
AGAATGCCCTCTGCTACCTCTTCTCCGTTCAGACCATCGCGAGCAAGGGCCGATGGCGGTATGATACAGCGGGCACGGGCCAAGCGACGATCGCTCAGGTTGGAGAGAATACGTAGGTAGACACGCCCATGGGTGATTCGCTCAAGCTTCGGTGCGATCGCTTCACACATTGAGTTGATCGCGTTTGCACCCATGGCATCACGACAATCAACAATCAGGTGGACAACCATCATCGGGCCCATCGGACTCGTAGGGTGAAGGTGCACTTCCAGATCACGGGCACCGCCACCCAGGGCAACGAGCGATCGACTCTGGCTATTGGCAAGGGCGAGGATCGCCTCTTTGTGGGCGAGAATATCGTGACGGGCACTCTGGGGCGCTTGCACGCCAACAATCTGAACCTGCCCGATCATCAGTGGGTCGCTGCTGCTGGTCGCGAACCCACCACCCTCCCGTGCCATGCGTGCGGCGTAGCTGGCACCAGCAACAATGGATGGCTCCTCAACCACCATCGGGATCAGATAGTCGCGTCCGTTAATACGAAAGTTGGTCGCAATCCCTAGGGGCAGGTTGTAGGTGCCGATGACATTCTCAATCATCTTATCGGCACGCTCAACGCTGAGTATCCCATGGCCCCCATGGAGGATGCGGAGATCTTCATCACCAAGCCCATCAAACGACTTGACCATCTGGAGGCGCTCAAACGGGTTGAGTTGATAGAAACCCTGTAGTCGTGAGTTCTTGATGCCCATACTATCCTTAGGATGTTTTCATGTCGACTACGCCAGCGTGACCGTCTGGCGGTACTACAGTGAGGGTAGAGGTTTTTGTGGAGGGCGTCGCTCCACACCTCCCGCCAAAGGGTCAAGGTGGTGTTGAGCGCGTCTTACGCTACGGTGCGCAGCCACACCATGCGCGCTACCGCTGCCCACAGTGGGGACACGGTAGAGCGATTGTACCATTCTGCCCCCATCATGACCGTACTCATGAGCTGTCAAAACCTACCATGGCGCTGCCGGAGGCTTTCAGCTTAGAAAAAGGGGCGTAGTTCATGCTACAATTGGGTTTGAGCACCCCAACTGTTGGAAGTAGACCCAAAGGATCGAGCGTAAACGGAAATCGTCAAGGTGGCCTGAAACAGAGATCATCCATAAGTAACCTAGAAGGATTGTGTATGCGTGCGAGTCGTGCCCGAGAGCATCAGGTTCGCGAAGAGGAAGAGAAGCGTGCGGCCGCCGCGATTCGGCAGCGGCGACGCGCTCTGGTACAACTGATCGAGACGATTGCCACAACGCTGGGTGAGAATGAGGGTTGGGCCAAGGAGCAGATCAAGCGTTCGGTGGAGTTCCTGGGTGTTGATGAAGCTCGCGAGCTCTTTGAGGCGACTCAGCAGATTGAAGCTGATGGGGGTATGCTCACAGCCGACGGGAAGCGTCGCCGGACTCCTGGTGGGGTATACCACTACTTGTTGAAGAAGCGCCTTGCCGAGACGGGGCGCAAGCTCGAACTCAAAAAGTCCTAGTGGAATGTTTGGGGAGCGCTATGCAGGCTCAGCGTGCGTACCGTATCGAACTCAAGCTCCTTGAGGGTGAGCATGTCTTATATGCGATCGGACACCACGTGGTTTCACTTGTTGCGGCACTTGTCTTGCCGATTGGCCTCATGGTGACCGCGCTGAGCCTCTACATCTATCTCGCTCTAGGTGGTAGCTTCACGGCTGAACGCGATATTGTTGCTGGGATACTGGTCCCCATCGATTGGCTCTTCCTCCTCCTCTCACTCTTGCTGCTCCTGCTCTGGCTCTTGCTTGGTTCCGTTGAGCGTGGCGGTTATCGTGCAACCCGCTGGTCGCTGCTCATCACACTGATCACCGTTCTGCTCATGGTCGCCTACCGTGCGACTGGGGGAGTGCTCTTCGTACCAAACGCTACGGTTGTTCAACCATTCACCCCACTCGGTCTGGTACTCCTCATTGTCAGTTTGGGAAGTGCTGCCTTCGCCGCTTACCAGTTCTTCGATTTGATCAATGACCAGTTGATCCTGACCAACATGCGCGTTATCTACGTCAATGGTGCAGTATTGATTCCTGGGCTCATTGAGAAGCGGGTACAGCGTGATGTCATCCTTGAGGAGATCCAGAATGTTTCTGCACGGACGCAAACCTACCTAGAGCACTGGCTGAACTACAGTACCATACAGCTTCAGACGGCGAACGTTGATGTACCGCTCCTCTTCCGAGCGGCAAACGATGCGCACGCCATGCAACAGCGCATCATGCGTGAGCGCCAGCGCCTGATCGAGCAGCAGTATGAGCGCAACTTTAGCCGACTGGTTGCAACACGGGTCTACACGACCAAAGCCGAGCCTCCGGTTTGGGACTATCCCCACCCGGTCATCGAGGTGCCACACTGGCTGCGCTGGCTGCTGAAAGATAACCCACAGGTAGATCGCCAACAGCGCCAGGTGCTCTGGTACCCACACTGGATCTTTCTGATCCAGGCGGTGGTTTGGCCCCTCGTCATCATGGCAGCGACTATCATGATCCTGAGGCTCATCACCAACCTGGTCTGGATCGACCCTCTACCGCTCTGGGTGGTTGCCACTCTGGTCGTACTCGGTTGCGCTGGCTGGATCGTCTATCAGGTTGAGGATTACCGTAATGACTGCTATCTGCTGACGTCGACAACCCTGGTAGACATTGATCGCCGCCCCTTTGGGCCTGAGCTGCGGCGCAGTGCTAGTCTCGGTAGTATCCAGACGGTCACACTGCAGACCACCTTTCTCGGTAGTTGGCTTGGTTACGGCGATGTCGTGATGACCACTGCTGGAATGGGTGGTCAGTTTACCTTCCACCGTGTACCGCGCCCAAACGAAGTGGCGGCAGCGATAAACCAGGCCATTACCGCTTTCCGTAAGATCCAGCGCGATCAGAGTCTGGAGCAGGCGCTGGGCCTCTTGCATGAATTTCACGAGGCCCAGCGCCGTACCGGCGAACTTCGCTAGCTATCGATGGGCACACTCCTACTTTGGCGCACCCTTATCTGCTGTACGGCGTGCTCGCATCCGTCGCATGCCCCAGCGTGTGAACAAGATCAGGGGGAGCCAGATAGGGAGCCAGACCAGGAGCACAATCCCCAGGTAGGCTAGGGCTTGGGCGAAGCTGACGAGCCCTGCCAGTGCTTCACGCGCAACACGTAGCGGCTGCCAGCTATTCTCATCAACGATCTCAGGATGAGGCGGTACTGGGCGTAGCTCGGCGCTGATCGTCGAGAGGGCCGCACTGTCGCGGAGGTACTTCATACGGCCCTGGATCTGCTCGATCTGGCCTTGGACGTCACTCAGGGCCTGGTTGACCTGCAGCGCATCCTCGACCCGTTGGGCGCGTTCAAGCAGGGCGAGTAGCTGCTCGCGGGTTGCCTCAAGATTACGCAGCCGCGATTCGAGATCGATAAACTCCTCAGTCACGTCGTCGCCACTCACCGAGCGGTTCAACACCCGACGGGCCATGCTCTCCACGCCGCTTAGGGCCTCATCAAAGCGCTCCACCGGTACACGGAAGGTGATGATCGAGATCATCTCTTCATCGCTACCGTAGGTCTGTACGCTCACGACGTAGCCACCAAGTTGCTCGGCACGCACACGGAGGGTAGCTTCGGCTTCGGCGACACGCTCGACCTCGACGGTCACATTGGCATTTTTGATCACCAGGCGATCGCTGGCGGGTACGTTCGAGCTCACCGCCTGGTCGGCGCCGGCCGTCGGCATGGCCTGAAGCCCTGCTTCTGCAGAGTAGGGCGCCGCCGGTGCACTTGCCGACGGTGCTTCCATGCTGCTCGCACCACCACAGGCAGTGAGGATGAAGGTCAGGATGAGCGTGAAGAGTAGTGATTTTGTGTGCATGCTTCTGCTCCACTTCGAGGTAACGGTTGAATATTGGCTGCACCAGCATGAACGTCTGATGCTGCCAGGGCTGGATTGATTTTTTTGTGGAGGGCTTCGCGCTCCATACCTCCCGTAAGATGGTCAAGCTAGACAGAAGTTCACCGGGTGGGGCTGGGGCGTAGCCCATGCAGGCCCGTCGATCAAACGCTGCTGCCGCATAGAAAGTTCCCCAAGCAGACCATGGCGCAGAGGCATGTAACAGACTTATGCCTCTGCGCCCACTGCGGCGCGTAGGAGCCTATGCCGGGGTGGTCAACTCATGCAGTTCACCGGCGAAATCGGCAACGTTGGGCTGCACGAGACGCGCATAGTCGGCGTAGGCGATGGTCATGGTCTCGGTGTGGCTACCAGGTTGGAACGTCATCTGGGTCTGAGCGGCAAGTTTCGTGTCGACATAGACGGGCATACCGTAGAGGTTGCCAAAGGGCGGCATTGCGCCAATAGCACAATCGGGGAAGGTTGCGGCGAGATCGCGTTCATCGGCCAGACGCACGAAGTGCGCCCCGAGCAGGGGGTAAATTCGACTCAGATCAACACGGTAGGCTGCTGGTAGTACCAGCATTACGAGTTTATCATCTGCAGAGACGATGACCACCTTCGTGGTGAGGATTGCCGGTAGGTGGGAGGCAGCAGCCACCTCACGTGCCGTAAACGCGGCCTGGTGGTGCTGGATGGTGAAGGGGATGCTATTGCTCTGCAGATAGGCCGTCAAGGTTTCAAGACAGGCCATAGGGCTTCTCCTTTCTCTGGAGTGCGCCAAGGACAGCCGGTCGGGTAGGGAACCGGACCTGGGCCTGACGAGTGATTGGGCGCGGAGAAAGGGGAACGTTCGTACGATGTTGATCGAGGTAGCAAGAAGCGCCCCCCTCAGTCTACACCGGGGGCGCTGTCGCATGCGGAAAAGAAGGCTTACTACACGGGAAGATCTACTCACCTAATGGCGGTAACAGCGTGTCCCACCAGAGCTTACCATCCCGTTTCTGCTGGAAGTCAACATGGATATGGGTGGGTTCGGTATACTCAAGCATGCCTGCTACGCCCATCTCACGACCGACACCACTCTCTTTGAAGCCACCGAAGGGCGCGTACGGGTTGAGCACATGGTGTTCGTTGATACCTACCGTTCCTGCCTTGATCTGGCGGGCAACGCCGATAGCCTGCTGCAGATCTCGTGACCAGACCGAGGCTGCCAGACCGTACCTCGTACCATTCGCAATGGTGATCGCCTCACCCAGTTCATCGTAAGGAGTGACCGCCAGCACTGGGCCGAAGATCTCCTCTTGAGCGATGCGGGAGCGCGGGTGGACATTGGTGAAGATCGTTGGTTCGACGAACGGCCCGTGATCGTAGAGCTCACCGCGCGGTCTGCCGCCACCCGTGACCAGGGTTGCACCCTCCTCACGCCCGATCGCGATGTAGCGTTCAACCGTTTCGCGTTGCCGCCAACTGATCAGCGGCCCCATATCGGTAGCGAGATCGAGCGGATCACCGATACGTAGCTGGCGTGTCCGTTCAACCAGACGCTCAACCACCTCGGTATAGATCGAGCGGTGGACGAGACAGCGGGTACCCGCTTCACAGAGTTGGCCAGCGTGGTAGAACATCCCGAAGAGTACCCCATCGATCGCCTTATCGAGATCAGCGTCAGGTAGAACCAGACTCGGCGACTTCCCACCGAGCTCAAGGGTGACCTTCCTGATATGCGGAGCGGCAATCGACATAATCTTGCGACCCACCTCAGTTGAGCCAGTGAACGCGATCTTATCCACGTGGGGATGGCCAACCAGATATTCTCCCACCTCAGCACCAGGTCCAGTAACGAGATTGACCACGCCTCTGGGGAGGAGTCCCGATTCGTCGATCAGCTTGAACAGGGCGATTGCCGAGAGTGGGGCGAGCGACGATGGCTTAAAGACGATAGTATTGCCAGTCGCCAGAGCTGGAGCCAACTTCCAGATGGTCATGCAGAAGGTATAGTTCCAGGGGATAACCTGCGCACAGACTCCGTAGGGGTTCCGCCAGACGAAGTTCCAGGAGAGCGTGGGGAAGTCGTTCCACGGGAGTGGTTCGTACGATGAGCGGCGAGCTAACTCCCCGAAGACATGCATCATGTGGAGACCGAGGGGGATATCGGTAAAGGTCGTTGCACGGAGGGGGACACCACCATCGCGACTCTCGATCTCGGCCAGTTCGGGGGCATGCTCTTCGATCAGTGTGGCCAGGGCGTGGAGGATCCGTGCCCGTTCAAAGGGGGGCGTATGGGGCCATGGACCATGATCGAAGGCCTCACGAGCTGCAGCAACGGCGCGATCAACATCGCGCTGGCTGGCACTTGCGACGTGAGCCAGTGGTGTACCGGTAGCCGGCTCACTCACGGTGAACGTCCGTCTCTCCTCGGCCTCACACCAGGTACCATTGATGAACAGACCATGGGAAGGGAGATCGGCATCCATAGACCACTCCTATGGGGATACAGCGGCCTATGCCGCTACGCGTCATGATAGCACGCTGCCTCATGGGGGGCAAGAGGCCCTAGTAGCGTAGCCACTCCCCAAGGACACCGAGCATGCGCTCGGTGATCCCAGGTTGGCGTAAGGCACGGAGTGCCAAACACCGAGCATGCGCTTGGTGATCCCAGATTATGGATGGTGCAAGTTGTCGATCAGTTCGGTGATCGCAGGGGGTGGTGGAGGACCAGAGCGGCTCACCAGCCAGGTGACGAGGAAGTTGACCGGTGCCCCAAAGATTCCCGCGGCACTCGTGCTGATACCAAAGAGGGCCAACTCTGGGAAGAGGTAGGTGAGGCCCATGTAGGTAACCGTGACCGCCAAGCCACTGAGCATCCCAGCTGTAGCACCGCGGCTCGTTGCGCCCTTCCAGAAGATACCGAGCACGAGTATGGGAAAGAGCGTTGCAGCGGCCAGTGAGAAGGCCCAGGCCACCATCTGGACAATGATCGCCAGTCGTTGGAGTGCCCCTAGCGTTGCCATCACTGCGGTGCCCAGAATCATGACTCGGCCCAGCCAGAGGCGTTCGCGCAGCGTGGCACGGGGATTGAGCGTCCGGTGGTAGATATCGTGGGCCACCGCCGATGAGATTACCATCAGGAGGCCATCAGCAGTGGAGAGGGCTGCAGCCATGCCACCT
>CAIWUD010000247.1 GCA_903915775.1 uncultured Chloroflexota bacterium
GCGCAGAGCACCAACAACGTTCGATCCGACCCCACCTCATCGCTCAACTGCGCCAACTGCTCCGCCGTGAGCTGCTGCGTCGTCACATAGATGAAGTCCCGCTCCGTCGAATGCCCATGCTGCCAATACACCGTGTCGCTCGGCGCATAGGTGAACCCCTCCAGCTTGCATACCGCCTCCGCCAGCATCCCCGCGTTGAACTCCTTGCTAATGACCCACTGCCCCCACTTGTCCTTCTCCAGCAACGACGGGGCAAGCCGGTAGTACCGGAACCCGCCTCCACCCTTCCATCCCACCGCCTCCGTCACCCCACCCGGGTCCCCGCCATCAATCACCTTCTGCAGCCGGGGAATAATGTGGGTGTGACAATGCTCGCCCAACTCCACCATGATCCAGCGCCGCCCCATCTTGTGCGCCACCGCGCCCGTCGTCCCAGAACCAGCGAAGGAGTCGAGAACCCAGTCGCCGGGCTGAGTAACTAATGCAATCAGTCGGCGAATTAATGTTTCAGGTTTTTTGCCTCGCCGAAACTCTACACCACCTTCGTTAGCAAGGTCCGCCTTCGGAATATCGGCGTGCGTCCAAAAATCCGAAAGTTTGTTGGTCTTTACCACAGTGCCGTCCCGAACCTCGGCAGTATCCGTCAACCACGCGAAGACCTGTCTGTTCCAATAATAGGCAGTAATGCTTTGCCCCTCCTTTTTGCCACGTGAAACCAAGTAGTCCGCCGAAAAAAGGCCTTCCTGGCAATTCCGAAGGATTTGATGCTGGAACTCGTTCTCGGTTTGCACGCTCGTGTTTCGGAACACATTCTTGAAGTTTTCGACATACAGCCTTTGAATAGCCTCTTTGCGAAGGTCAGCGTCCCGCAGAGAAATGATCTCGATCTCAAAATCGGTATGCTGATATATGACAACAGGCTGTCCGGTAGAAGGCGCAATGAACCGTGCTATCTCTTTGCGGTTTCCTGGTGACCTCAAGATCCTGTTGTAGCGCTTCATGTCCTTCATTTCGAGAGGCACTGCACCACGATTGTCGCGAACTTCGAATACGGTCTTGTCACGTGCATAGGCTAACACGTACTCGTGTGTGTTGACCAAAAATGCCCCCCCCTGTCCAATACCAGATACGCCAGACCGCTCGTAGGCAACTTGACCCAAGAAATTAGTCCTCGAGAACACTTCATCGAGAAGCACCTTGGCATAGTGTACCTCCTCTTGGTCGAGATGAAGGAAGAATACCCCTGATGGAGTTAAAAGTCTCCTGAGTAGTTCAAAGCGATCACGCATCAAGGATAGCCACAGACTATGTTCAATGCTGTCATCATAGTGCTCAAACGCTTGCCCCGTGTTAAACGGCGGGTCGATGTAGATGCACTTGATCTTGCCGGTGAACTCCTGCTCGAGCGCCTTCAGGGCGAGGAGGTTGTCGCCAAAGATGAGGCGGTTATCGAACAGGTCGTTGTCCGTCACGCGGTGCTTCGCGTGATACGACCTGGCAGCATCCTCCAGCAGGATGCGGGGCTCCAGCCGGGGCCGGTTGTCCTTCCCGATCCAGGTCAGTTCCAGCTTGGGCTTGGTGCGATTCATGTTGATCTACCTTGCTGCGTCGCCGTCGTTCGGGTCATTAAACCTGGGGTCCCCGAGTCAATCAAACGATTCCTGACGCGTGAGTTGCAGCATGAGGTAAGGCAGGTTGGCGAGGTGTTCGCATAGGTCAGCCTCATGCA
>CAIWUD010000248.1 GCA_903915775.1 uncultured Chloroflexota bacterium
GCCTCCGGAGATGCTCGTGGTCGCGGCTGATGAGGTGGTGCGCCTACGCCATGGCTACCGCTTTAGTCAGGCTCGCCCCATCGATGCCGTTGGGCGCATCGCACCACGTCCACTGCTGATCATTCACGGTGAGGGTGACAGCATGGTTCCGGTCGAGCATGCGCACCAACTCTACCAGCGCGCCGGTGAGCCGCGCGACCTCTGGATCGTACCGGGTGTTGAGCATTGTGGTGGCTACTTCCTCGATCGGCCCGCCTACTGCCACCGCGTGATCACCTTCTTCGAGCAGTACCTTGGCAGCTTAGAGGGTGAGCGTGGGCGCGAGGCCTGGTTCCAATCAGCTTGACGCGCTTGGGGGTGGGGTGGAGGGCAAGGTTCTCCCCCCCCACCTTGAGGATTCCAGCTCCCTCCCCCAGCGGGGGAGGGGTGGGGTGGGGGCAAGAGGTGACAACCTTATGAAGCAATACACCCAGGAGCTTGAGCCCCGGGCGCCGTTCACCCGCCTGAGTCTCTTCACCCCTCTGCTGCGTTGTGCGCTTCTGGGGACGTATCGACTACCGTATACCCGTAGTCACGGGCAGCGGCCTCCGGAGTGATGTAGGCGAGGCTGAGATCGCGTACGATCAGCTCAGGCTCACGCTGCTCAACTGGACCAAAGCCGCCACCACCTGGCATCAGGAGGCGCAGTTCATCCCCGGGGTTGAACTGGAGGGCGGGGAAGCGGGTGATCTCCTCACCATTCACGAAGACATGTCCCACGGCACCGGGTTGCCCGCCACCAAGCCCTGGTGGGTTGAAGAACATCTTATCGGGGCGAAGGAGCATGGTCATAGGATTGGTGGCGATACTCCGCACTACAATCTCCTGGCCGAGGCCGCCACGTCTTCTGCCGGGGCCTGCCGAGTCGGGGCGCAGGGCCTTCTGCTCAATCAGGATGGGCGCCCGCAGTTCCAGGATCTCGGAGGGGGTAACGGCGCTATTGTGGGGAAAGGCGATGGGAACCATGCCGTCGAGATTGTGCATGGCTCCGCGTCCGCCGTGGGGCAGACAGTGTACACCAAAGCGCCCGTAGCCAGGCTCCTCACCGAAGAACTTGAAGGGCCAGATTGAGCCCGAACCAGCCTGAGCGTGATCACCAAAGATGGACCAGAGGGCACCGAAGAGCACCTGGTTCATGTTGTTGGTGGTCTTGGCGCGTGCCTTGACTGGGGCGGGGAAAGTACAGTTGAGGATGCATCCCGCAGGTGCCGAGACATGGATCGGACGGAAGAGCCCCTCGTTATTGGGGATGTCCGGCACGAGCGCACACTTGAAGGGGTACATCGTCGAGGCAAAGGTCGTATTAAAGGTGCAGTTGATCGCCGCCTTGCGCGTCTGGGGTGAGCTTCCCGTATAGTCGACGTAGACGTCGCTGCCGCTAATGGTGATCGTTGCGTGGAGATGCACCGGGTCAATGTAGCCGTCGATGTCGAGGCCAAACTCGTAGACGCCATCGGGGAGTTCGGCGATGCGTGCCCGGATCGCCTCTTCAGAGCGGTTGTGGATCGTTTCGGAGAGCTCTACGAGATCGTTGAGGCCGTAGTCCTCCATAAACTCGTGCACCCGGCGCGCAGCCATGGCGGCGGCACCCGCAATGGCGCGCAGGTCGCCGAGCACGAGCTCGGGCATGCGGCAGTTATTGCCGATGATCTCAAAGAGTAACTGGTTCTCCTGACCGGCCTCGTAGAGTTTGCACGGGGTGAGGCGGAGACCCTCCATGAAGACATCGACCGCCTCAATGTCGCCAGCATGACCGCCTACATCGGCGAGGTGCGCAACGATCCCCGTGAAGGCGACCACCTTACCCATCCAGAAGATGGGGGTAAGTACGACGTAGTCGGGAAGATGCCCCGTGCCGAGCCAGGCGTCGTTGGTGATCAGCACGTCACCTTCGCGGAGCGTCTCGACGGGGAAGCGCGCCAGGACGTGGCGTGAGGTACGGGGGAGGACAACACAGAAGTTGGGCGGGCTGAAGCTCGATTGGCAGAGGGACGCACCGCGATGGTCGGTCATGATCACTGCAAAGTCGCGACTCTCACCGACGATGGTCGAGAATGAGGTGCGCACCACAGCATTGTCAACCTCATCCATGATCGCGATCAGACGTTGCCACTGGATCTCCAGGGTGATCGGGTCAATTGCACGCTGGTCAACGGCCATGGGTAGCTCCTTCTCCTGCTCGTTCCAGTGCTTCAGACGGGGTGTCGTGCCCAACCGCTCAGATTGTACGAGCTTATCTGTTAACTGTCAACAGTAGACTTGACATGAACACAGAGGAAGTGGTACTTTTAGACCCAACCGCGTACAACTTCGTGAGGAGTCACAGCTTTGGGCACACAACCCCGCTACCGCGTCGGTTTTGATATCGGCGGTACCTTCACCGACTTCGTTCTTTGTAACTCGCAGACGGGTGAGTTGTACACCTACAAGACGCTCACCACGCCCGACGATCCCACGCGTGCGGTGATCGAGGGGATCGAGCAGCTGCTTTCCAAGGTAGGTGCGCGTGGTGCCCAGTTGGATCTGGCGATCCATGGAACGACCTTGATCACCAACGCGCTGATTGAGCGTAAAGGGGCGCGAACGGCACTGATCACCACCCGTGGGCATCGCGATGTACTCGAGATCGCCCGTGAGATGCGCTACGATATCTACGATCTGCTGATCGTGAACCCTGACCCGCTCGTTCCTCGCCCCCTACGCCTGGAGTTGAGCGAGCGGCTTGACGGGCAGGGGCGCGAGGTACGTCCGGTGGATGACGGTGAGCTTGCAGAGCTTGCGGCAACCCTGGAGGTTGCCCAGGTTGATGCCGTGGCGATCTGCTTCCTGCACGCCTACCGCAACGGCGCCCACGAGCAGCAGGTGGCTGCGTTCCTCCGCGCTCGCTTCCCCGCCCTCGCCCTGGCTCTCTCCGCTGAGGTGGCCCCCGAGATCCGCGAGTATGAGCGTATGTCCACCACCGTGGCCAACGCCTACGTCCAGCCCCTCGCCTCCCGCTACCTCCTCGCCCTGCAAACCCAACTCCAGCGCCTCGGCTACCCCCGCGACCTCTACCTCATGCTCTCCTCCGGTGGCATCACCGTGGCCGATACCGCCGCCCGCTTCCCCATCCGCCTCGTCGAGAGTGGCCCCGCCGCCGGTGCCCTCGCCGCCATCTTCTACGGTCAGATCACCGGTCACCCCAACCTCGTCTCCTTCGATATGGGTGGCACCACCGCCAAGCTCTGCGTCATCCACCAGGGCCGCGCTCAGATGACCCATACCTTCGAGATTGCCCGCATGCACCGCTTCAAGCGCGGCTCCGGCCTCCCCGTGCGCATCCCAGCCATCGAACTGATCGAGATCGGTGCGGGTGGTGGCTCGATCGCCCGCATCGACGACCTCGGCCTGCTCAAGGTGGGCCCGCAGTCCGCGGGTGCCGACCCCGGCCCCGCCTGCTACGGGCGCGGCGGTCGTGAGCCGACGGTCACCGATGCGAACCTCATCCTCGGCTACCTCAACCCCGGCTACTTCCTCGGGGGGCGCATGCGGCTCGACCTGCCCGCCGCGGAGGTGGCGATGACCCCCCTGGCGACGC
>CAIWUD010000249.1 GCA_903915775.1 uncultured Chloroflexota bacterium
AGGCTCAAACCAGTGCTCGGGCTGGCTAGGGTCGAAGCCCTGGGCGAGGAGACGGCGCAGCCAGGTCTGGGTGGGGAAGAAGCCCTGGGCAGCGAGGCTGCGCACGAGGGTAGGCAGTTCGGTTGGGGGGAGGGTGAGGAGAAGTGCACCCTGCCGTTCTTTGGCCCAGCCATGATCGATTAGTAGCCTGCTCGGGCCGGATGGTACTGTTGAGGAAGTGCGACTCATCTTGTAGCTGGGCACTGCTCTAGTTCCACGTAGTGTTCAAATTTCCCAAGGCTCTCAAACCAGTGTGGCCATCCTGCGTGGGATCTGGAGTGCACACTCTCCCACGAACAGAGTCCAACCGGCACGGTTCAGATAGGCTGGGCAGTTCGGTGGGAGGTTGGGAGGGTATAGCCGCCATAACCCCTCCAGCCTAGCCTGAGCAGTAATGGGTTGCGAAATCGGCCTGGCATAGCCAAAATGGAAACATGCCTGGCCTCTCTAATCCACCTCGATATCGATGAACTGCCAGGTTCACACAGCCAAATCCGAGCCTCCTCTAAGCAGTATAGTTTGGAAGCGTCAATTTACCGTGATTTCGGCGTGAACTGAACGTGAAATGGTACCATTTCGCAGTATCCTCTCCAAAAGCGCTGGGCAGCGGGTGACGACATGGTAACGATCTGGTAAACTCCCCGCATATGCCGATTCCTGATATCAACCCCGACACGATGACCGATCTGGCGACACGTCAGATCGTGATCCAGTTGCTGAACCTCATTGAGGTACAGGCGGCGGACATCGCCGCCCTGCGCGCCGAGAACCAGCAATTGCGTGATGAGAACGCCCGGCTGAAGGGTGGTTCCGGGAAGCCCGACCTCAAGCCCTCGGTCAAGCCGGCGCCGCACGACCACTCTTCGGAAGCCGAGCGCCAGGTACGCACGCCTCGCGGTACACCCAAAAAGAACGCCACGTTGACCGTCACCCACGAGGAGCGCTGCGCCGTCGACCCGGCCGAGCTGCCGTCCGATGCCGTCCGCCACGGGACGCCAGATACCATCGTGCAACGGTTGCGCATCACCAGGGAACGACTCAGCGCTGACTCAATGAGCTTGCTCTGTTTCGTCTCATCCCAGACAAACTCACGCTGAAAATCTGGGTCAAGAATGTACTGGTTGTTGCTCATCCGCCGGGCGACCTCGAAGAGTGTCCGGGTTTCCGAGCGGATGAGTAGGCTGTCGATCGGGTACTCGCCCAGATCAAAGCTATTGGTGTCCAGTCCCTCAGGCTTCACTTCATCGGGTAGGTCGGTAACACGCGCTCGGCCACTATCGGTAATGCGCCAGACGCCCTGATTCTGTCCGTGTGGATCGACCAGTCCCTGGCGTACTGCGTCGCGGTTGATCAGCGAACGCAGGGTATGGCGGCCCTGTTGTGAGAGCAGCGCCCCACCTATGTAGCGCTCAATAGCGGCGTAGATAGCCTCATTTGTGGCCTCACCGTCACATTCCACCATGGTCTGGAGCGCGATTTCGATCTAGCGTCGGCTATTCAGGCCCGCCTCGGCGCCGGTCATGGTCTGGATTTCTGTGCTCACAACGCGCTCGCTTTCTCGCTCTGTCAGCCAATAGTCTCGGCACGCGAGCCCACACTCTTTAGGGAGTCCCCGGAGGCTCGCCACGCAAACCTGGGAGCACCGAGCGCCTGCTCGGTCTCTTTGGGAACTGGTGAACAGGTGCCATTTCTGGTGTATGATGCCCATCGTGTGTGAGCGGTTACACCACACCGCTGGAGTGGTGCTCTGGTCGCTCGCAAACGATACTTGAAAAAACGGAGTGTACCGATGCGAAACCTGATCAACGCCCTGTTTCTGGTCGCTATCCTGCTACTCATCGCCGCCTGTGCCCCCGCCCCGCAGCCAGCGGCACCGGCGGGCGGCTTCACCACCATTAGCGTCGGCGAGCTGAAGGCCCGCCTCGACGCGGGTGAGGAGCTCCTCGTGCTCGATGTGCGCACACCCGAGGAGTATGCCCAGGATGGCCGCATTGCCGGCTCGACCCTGCTTCCGCTCCAGGAGTTGCCCCAGCGCATGGGCGAGCTCCCGAAGGGCCAGCCGATCGCCTGCTTCTGTCGCTCGGGCAACCGCAGCCGTACCGCATGCGAGCAGCTCGCCCAGGCTGGCTTTACCAACCTGGTCAACGTCGAGGGTGGTATCGGTGCCTGGCGCGCGGCGGGCTACCCCTTCGAGTAGCCAGTTCACCCTATCGCGAGGAGGAGCTCCAGCACCACCGTGCGACACTGTAGGCACTCCAGCCGCCGGAGCAGGGCGGTGAGACCGTCGCGGTCGGCGGGCAGCGCCTCGTAGGGCAGCGACGGGTTCGCTGTTGGGTCGACGATCGCTGTGACCCCGAAGAGCAGCTGGTTCGAGAAAGAGCTGTTGACGGGCCAGCCCGCCTGGTTGAGTTGGCGCAAGTCGCCGATGGCCTCGGGCGGTAGCCCTAGTTCGCGGGCGGCAATGGCGACGGCGGCGTCGAGCGGCGCGGTATGGGCCGGTAGGCGACCACCCGGCAAGTCCAGGGTGGCCCGCCCGAGGCCCGGGCGGAACTGCGGGCGCGGCAGCAGCAACTGCCCGCCCTGCACGGCTGCCACAATCACGGAGTGGACATGCTCCACGCGCCAGTAGTCCAACTCGCGACCTGCATCGTCACGCCAGCGCTCAGCGATCAACCGCACCCACGGCGACTCGACCATGACGATGCGCTCGCCGCGCTCCCAGTTCTGGTGCATTGTCTTCCTCAACGTTCTTCTGGGCGGCTACAACCTGGTCGGTAGGTAGTTCAGGCGGTGTGACTGGCGCATCGCCTCAGCCTCCACCGGCAACCCAGGGTTGAGTATAGCATGCCGCACTCACCTTGACGCCAACCGATTCCAGCGTATAATGGCCCTGTTGTCCTGGGGAGATGACGGAGCGGTTGAACGTGCTCGTCTCGAAAACGAGTAGGGTGTAAAAAGCCCTCGGGAGTTCGAATCTCCCTCTCCCCGCCAACGGTTGTAATGGCTTCGCGCCCCACCTCTCAGCCCCCTCTTCCCGCGAAGAGGGGGTGTCTTTTCAGGGCTATACATACCTATGGTACGTAGCGCAACTATTGCCCAGATCGAGCAGCACCTAGCCGGAGCGATCGACGCAGCGGCACTCGCAGCCTGGGCCTTCAACCAGTTCTACGCGATCGAGCAGGCCGAGGATGATCTCCCGCCTGCCGAGGCTGAGTGCATCATGGATGTGTTGGACGCACTGATGTTTGGTGACGACCCGCGTTTCGCCCTGGATCGTAACGACCTTCAGCGACTGATCACCCAGCTGCAAAGCCTATGAAAATCCGGCAACACCCGCGTATGCAGGGCATCCAGGTGGGCGATGAGGTCTACTCCCATCTGCACAAGATCGTTGCCCGCGTCGCCGAGCTCTTTCCGGCAGCCGTCTGTGTGAAGATCGCGACCCTCTCCGTCGAGGAGCCGATGGCGCTCACCCTGACCCCGCAACTCTGGCCTGCCGATGATATCGAGAATCTCTCCGTATGCCGCTACTGCGGTCGTCGTGAGCAGATCCGTACCCTCAACGAAGCTGGTATTCCCTTCCAGGTCTGCCGCCTCTGCACTCCACCCACTGGCGAGGAGTCGGCGACCGGGGCGTAGGGCATGCGGTAAACGAACCCCCGCGGGGGGCAAACGGTCGAGTTGGCGTAGTCGACGCTGGATGGCGCGGTGCGCACTGATATGCGTTATA
>CAIWUD010000250.1 GCA_903915775.1 uncultured Chloroflexota bacterium
ACCACGGGGGGTTGCCCGTACGGGGGGGTGCCACAGGGCAACCACGGGGGGTTGCCCGTACGGGGGGGTGCCACGAGGGCGAGACGCCCTCGCTCCGGTGGAAGGGTGAACCGTTCCCAGCTACCTCAGAGGGGGATGTTGCCATGCTTGCGGGCCGGCATACTCTGGCGCTTGGTACGAGCGATCCGCAGCGCCTTGATCAGGGATGGCCGTGTCTCACAGGGCTCGATCACCGCATCGATGTAGCCGCGCTCGGCAGCCACGTAGGGGTTCGCAAAGCGGTTCTGATAATCCTCCACCAGTTCGGCCTGACGCTCAGCCTGATTGGCCGCCTCGGTCAACTCTTTGCGGAAGATGATCCGCACCGCGGCATCAACGCCCATCACCGCGATCTCAGAGGTGGGCCAGGCGAAGTTGAAGTCGGCGCGAATATGCTTTGAGGCCATCACATCGTAGGCACCACCGTAGGCCTTACGCGTAATCACCGTCAGTTTGGGTACGGTTGCCTCACAGTAGGCGTAGAGGAGCTTGGCCCCATGGCGAATAATCCCGCCATACTCCTGACTCGTGCCAGGTAAAAATCCCGGTACATCCACAAAGGTTAGCAGCGGAATATTGAAGGCGTCGCAGAAGCGCACGAAGCGTGCAGCCTTGACCGAACTGTCGATATCGAGCGTCCCGGCCATATGCATCGGCTGGTTACCAACCACCCCAACGACATGGCCATCGAGGCGGGCGAAGCCAACGACGATATTACGCGCCCAGAAGGCTTGAACCTCAAAGAAGAAGCCGTCATCGACAACCGCCTCGATCACCGAGAGCATATCGTAGGCTTTCCGCGGACTATCTGGGATCAGCGTCTGCAGACTCTCGTCCATACGCTCAGGGTCATCGGTTGGCGCCACGTAGGGTGGATCATCCATGTTGTTCGCGGGGAGGAACGAGAGCAGCGTGCGCAGATGTTCGAAGCACTCCTGCTCACTCTCAACGGCGAAGTGGGCCACCCCCGAACGTGAGTTATGGGTCATCGCCCCACCAAGCTCCTCAAAGCCAACCTCCTCACCGGTGACCGTCCTGATCACATCGGGACCAGTGATGAACATCTGGCTCGAGCCCTTCACCATCATGATAAAGTCGGTCATGGCCGGAGAGTAGACCGCCCCCCCGGCGCAGGGGCCAGCAATGACGGAGAGTTGCGGGATGACACCGCTACTCAGCACGTTGCGGTAGAAGATCTCGGCGTAGCCACCAAGACTCACCACACCCTCCTGGATACGTGCGCCACCCGAGTCGTTGATACCGATGCAGGGTACACCCATGCGCAAGGCGAGATCCATCACCTTGCAGATCTTCTCGGCAAACACTTCACCCAGGCTCCCACCAAAGATCGTAAAATCCTGCGCGAAGAGGCAGACCGGTCGCCCATCAATCGTCCCATGGCCGGTGATCACCCCATCACCCAGAGGCTTGCGCCGCTCCATCCCAAAAGCGGCGGTGCGATGAACGGCAAACGCGTCAAGTTCCACAAAAGAACCTGGATCGAGCAGTAGTTCAATCCGCTCACGTGCCGTGAGCTTACCGCGCTCGTGCTGCTTCTGATTTGCCGCCTGATCTCCCGTACGTGCTTGCTCACGGCGGCGGCGTAGTTCGGCAATCTTCTCAGCGGTGGTCTGCGACATCAGGGTGCTCCTGTAGCATGGCCTTCTCTCTCTGGCGTAGGAGACGCCAGGTAAAACGTGGAACGGCGTCAATGATCCGGCGCCAGCGCTGGGGCTGACGCAGCAGCCGGTAGAGCCACTCGAGGCCCAGCCGCCGTAGGGGGCGTGGGGCGAGCGGTACACGCCCGGCCAGGTAGTCGAAGGTCCCGCCGACACCAAGCGCAACCGGAACAGCGAGTTGGGGCTGCGTCCGTGCAATCCAGAGATCCTGGCGCGGATGCCCATAGGCGACGAGGAGGATATCTGGCCGCGCCGCGCTGATCATCTGTACGAGCACGGGCTCTTCAGCTGGGTCAGGCGACCCAGCAAAGCATCCGACAACCTGCAACCCTGCTGCTTCACGCTGCAACGCCGCCGCAGCCGCTTCGGCTACCCCTGGTGCGGCGCCAAGCAGAAAGAGACGGTAGCCACGTGTTGCGGCAAGGAGCGCCAGGCGCCGGGTAAGGTCAACCCCCGTGACCCGTCCACGGAGCGGCTGACCGAGGTAGCGTGCGGCGAGGAGGATGCCAAATCCATCAGGCGTACAGAGCGCTGCACGGGCCAGGGTGGCGGCAAAGGTCGGATTGCGCCCCGCTTCCATCACAAACTCGGGGTTCACGGTACAAACCTGGTGGGCCCCTCCCGTTTGGATCATGGTATCGATCCGTGCGACGGCTTCATCCTCGGTGACATCGTCAATCGCCACCCCAAGTATCACCACCCGCCGTCCGCGGTGTGGCGGTTGCACTTCGCGGTGCGATGGATCGGCTACATCTGCCATACACTGCCCACATAGAAAAAGACGGGGGGTGATGAAGGTTCACTCTCCCCTACCGCCTGATTATAGCGCAGAACGCTGCACCTGCGATGCATGCTATATAATACGGGGCAAAGCATGGTTCGCACCAGCTTGACACACTTCTGGGAGGTGTGGAGGGCTTGGCCCTCCGTGAAAAACCAACCCAGCCCTAGTGGTGCCAGAAGTACCAGGCTGGCGCAGCCGACCGAAATTGAAGCACACCTACTCACGCGGATACTAGTTTCAAGGAGCTACTATGTTTCGCTCGCACACCTGCGGCGAGCTGCGTCTGGATCATGTCGGTCAGGAGGTCACTCTTGCCGGTTGGGTTCATCGCCGCCGCGATCACGGAGAGTTAATCTTCTTAGACCTACGTGATCGGTATGGATTGACTCAGGTTGTATTTGATCGTGTACACGCTGCCGCCCATCAGGCTGCCGAAGAGGCCCGCTCGGAGTATGTGCTCCAGGTGCGGGGGCGCGTGCGTGCACGTCCCGCAGAGGCGGTCAATCCCCACTTGGCTACGGGGGGTGTGGAGCTCGAGGCGCTCTCCGTGCAGCTGCTCAACCCGGCACGTACGCCGCCACTCTACATCGCCCAGGAGGGGGGTGAGGAGGAGTCCCTCCGCCTCAAGTATCGCTACCTCGACCTGCGACGCGAGCGTATGCAGCGCAACCTGATCTTGCGCCATCGGGTGATCAAGTTCATGCGCGACTTCCTCGATCGTGAAGGCTTCCTAGAGATCGAGACCCCCATCCTGATCAAGTCAACCCCCGAAGGTGCCCGTGACTACCTCGTACCCTCACGCCTCCACCCCGGTAAGTTCTACGCCCTCCCCCAGAGCCCGCAGCAGCTCAAGCAACTCCTGATGGTTGCTGGCTACGATCGCTACTTCCAGATCGCACGCTGCTTCCGTGACGAAGATCAGCGCTCCGATCGTCAGCCTGAGTTCACCCAGCTCGATATGGAGCTCAGCTTTGTTGAGCAGGAGGATGTGCTCACCCTCCTCGAACGCCTCTTCACCGAGCTCTGCCAGAGTATTACCCCGCACAAGCGCCTATCGACCCCCTTCCGCCGCCTCACCTACGCGGAAGCGATGGAGCGCTACGGGAGCGATAAGCCCGATCTACGCTACGATCTTGAGCTCGTGGATCTCAGTGATCTCCTCACAGAGACGCCCTTCCAGCTCTTCCGCAACGCCCTCAGCGCTGGTGGCAAGATCAAAGGGCTGCGAGCTCCTGGCTGCGCCGGCTATTCACGTAAACAGCTCGACGAGCTCGTAGAGATCAGTCGATCGGGTGGAGCCTCAGGCATGGCCTGGGCCAGCCTACCCGCCGATGGTGGCGACATCCGCTCCTCCTTCGGCAAGAATCTTGCCCCTGGTGAGCTTGCGGCCATCGTTGCGCGGATGGGGGGCCAACCCGGTGATCTGCTGCTGCTCATCGCCGACCAGCCCGCCATCGTTGCCGCAGGCCTCGACCGGTTGCGCCGCGAGTTTGCCACCCGTCTGGGCCTAGCCGACCCCGATGAGCTCAGCTTTGCCTGGATCGTCGACTTTCCCATGTTTGATTGGAACAAAGATGAAGGGCGCTGGGACGCCATGCACCACCCCTTCACCTCACCCCTCGATGAGGATCTCCACCTCTTAGAGAGTGACCCCGGCCGGGCACGGGCGAAGGCCTACGATCTCGTGCTCAACGGCTACGAGGTCGGTGGTGGCAGTATCAGAATCTATCGCCGCGACGTTCAGCAGAAGGTCTTCGACCTCCTTGGCATCAGCCGCGAGACGGCCCAAATGCAATTTGGCCACATGCTTGAGGCCTTCGAGTATGGTGCCCCGCCCCACGGCGGAATCGCCCCTGGCATCGATCGCATCGTGATGCTCCTCGCGAATGAGGCGACCATCCGCGAGGTCATGGCCTTCCCCAAGACACAGCAGGCGGTCGATCTGATGACCTCTGCACCCTCCTCGGTCGACGAGCGCCAACTCAAGGATCTCCATATCAGGCTACGCTGAGTGGTCCATCCAGCAGGTGTGCGAATGGTGAGCAACGAATCTTCTCAGGCTCACCGTTCGCGCCCGAAGGGAAGCAGTAGCCGTATGCGCAGCGCCCAGCAGACCATCTACCACGACTACGCACCTATCTACGACGCCATTGGCCAGGAGCGCTTTGCCGCGACCCTCACCGCGCAGCTGCTGCCAAAACTGCCGACACTGCCACGCTCCGCCCTCGACCTAGCTACGGGTACGGGGGCAGCCGCACGGACCCTCGCCGCCGCTGGTCTACGCGTTACGGCTGTGGATCGCTCTGCACGCATGCTGGCGATCGCCCGTGGACGGGCCCGCGACCAGGGTCTGACGATCACCTGGATCGAGGCCGATCTCCTGGATCTCCCCACCGCCACGCCACTACTCCCACCAGCATCTTTCGAACTAATCACCTGTCTCTACGATAGCCTCAACTACCTTACAGGAGATGACGACCTGAAGCGCCTATGCGCAGCTGTGGCGCAACTCCTCACCCCAGGTGGGCAACTCGTCTTCGATCTCAACACCGAGGCCGAGTACCGCAACTGGGATGACCGCGACCAAGTAGTCTACGATGCGGGTGGAATGCTCGTCTACAACCGCCTGAGCTTTGACCGGACGCGCAGAATCGCCCGCGGACGGATCGTCTGGTTCAATGATGATGGCACCCGCTGGTGGCGTGGCAGCGAGCAGCACACGCAACGCGCCTGGAGTGAGCTTGAACTGCTGAGCGCACTAGAAGGCGCTGGTCTCCAACTCACCGGCAGGTATACGCCGCACTGGGGCGCAGTGAGCCTCGATTCGCCGCGTATCGTGTATGTGGTAACACGGTAGTGCTGTTTAAGCAAGCAAAAACCCCTGCAGTGCAGGGGTTTCGCGGTTGGGGAAGGGGGTCGCCGGTTCGGTAAGACCTAGAGGGCCTCACCAGCGGCGACGCCCATACGCTTACTACCACTCATGGGCATCACCTCCTTTATGCCTAGTCGGCATGTTGACTACGGATATTATAGTGGGACTTTACCAGAAGGCTCGCGACTTGTCAAGAGTCCGCTGGCGGACCAAGGCTGGGTTGGGTTTTTTTGTGGAGGGCTGCGCCCTCCACCCCTCCCGCACGCTCGTCAAGCGGAGAAGGCTCGCGACT
>CAIWUD010000251.1 GCA_903915775.1 uncultured Chloroflexota bacterium
CCCGCCTGATCCATCCCGTACCGGGCAGCCCCCCGTGGCGGCCCCGCCTGATCCATCCCGTACGGGCAGCCCCCCGTGGCGGCCCCGCCTGATCCATCCCGTACGGGCAGCCCCCCGTGGCGGCCCCGCCTACCCTCCCCGTGCTATACTGACCACGGAATCAGACGGTGGAGACGATCGGTCAGCTTGGATGGTGCATGGCTCAGCACGGAATGGATTGTGGGTAACTGACACGTACGCACCGCAAAGGGCGCGGAGGAGCGCAGAGGGCTTTAAACAGCCCATCCTCTGCGTTCCCCTGCGTGCTCTGCGGTACATCTGAACACGTACGATTGTGGAGGATGGTGATGGCTACTGATCTGCGCGATGTCCCGCTTCGCTTGGTGCGGGATCGTGATGGGCTTAGCCTCGATCTACGTCCATTACAAGGGCTTTGGACGACCGAACAGTATCTGCAGCTTACCGATCATACCCGACATCTGGTGGAGTTTACCGATGGTCGGATTGAGGTGCTGTCCATGCCGACCCAACAGCATCAGCTCATCCTCGGCTTCCTCTATCGGGTCTTTTTCGCCTATCTGCAACCATTGGGTGGGTTAGTGCTCTTTGCTGCGCTGCGGTTACAGATTCGCCCAGGGGTATTCCGTGAGCCAGATCTGCTATTGGTGCGCGATAAGCATGATCCACGCACCCAGAACCGCTATTGGCTGGGTGCCGATCTGGTGATTGAGATCGTCAGCCCCGACGATCCGGAGCGCGATACGGTAGAAAAAGTGGTTGATTATGCCGCAGCGGGGATTGCGGAATATTGGATTGTCAATCCGCTGAACGAGAGCATCACGATACTCCAACTGGATGGAACAAGTTATACGGAGCATGGCCGCTTTGGGCGCGGTAGCGCAGCGACTTCGGCGCTCTTCGTGGATCTCTCAGTCAGCGTCGATGCGCTCTTTGATGAGCGCTGACGGCTGCTGCCCGATAGGGCGACCGGGGCTGTGCGCACTCCAGCATTTGGTGTCACTACGTGAAACTTACCCCGCGGTGGAGGAGAACAACATGACGAGCGTATGGGAGCCGGCGCGAACCTGGGCCTTTATTGTCGGGCTGCTGGAGTGGAAGCATGACGACATCTACAGCCCCTTCCCCAAGGAGGATCGACGCGACGATCAGCTGGTCCGGCTCCTGAAGGAGCGCGGTGTCCCGGAGCGGCAGATACGCTACCTCCAGGACCGCAAGGCCACTACCGCCGCGATCAGCAGCGGCCTCACCGAGCTGCTGGCCACCGCTCCCATCGGCTCGACGCTCATCCTCTACTACTGCGGCCACGGCAGTATGGACGACGGTGGCGCTGTCTTCTTTGCCAGCTACGACGCCGACGCCGAGCAAAACCCCGGTTGGCCGGTTGCCACGATCCCCGAGGCGATCGAGGCCCACTTCCGCGGCACCCAGGCCATCCTGCTCGCCGACTGCTGCCATTCCGGCCACCTGGCCAACGCCGTGGCCGCTCGCTCCCGGCGGGTTGCGTACGCCACCCTCGGCTCGTCGCTGGCCAGTGAGCTTTCTACCGGCAACTGGACCTTCACCGAGGCCATCCTGGCGGCGCTGCGCGGCGAGGCCTACACCGACAGTGATGGCAGCGCGACGATCACCCTAGCCGAGCTCGCCACCCACATCGACGCCGAGATGGCCTTTGCCGAGGAGCAGGTCGCCACCTTCGCAACCACGCGGGGTTTCGATCCACAACTCGTGGTAGCCGCTGCCCGGCCGCGCCATGACCCGCAGATCGGGCGCAACGTAGCGGTTTACGCTGAGGACGCCTGGTGGCTGGCCCAGGTAACCGACGTGAAAGGTAGCAAGCTCAAGGTGCGCTACTACGGCTATGATAGCGCCCACGACGACTGGATCAGCGCCGATCAGACGCGCACCATTGGCCGTCCACGCTACCCGGTTGGTGCTACCGTCGAGGTCAAGTGGAAGAACCGCTGGCAGTTGGCCACCGTGCTCGACGAGCGCACGGGCGTTCACCAGGTCGCCTACGAGGGCCACGGCCCCGAGAGTAACGAGTGGGTGTCGTCCAAGCGGATCCGCCCACTGCTCTGACGGTTGCGGCCTGGAACAAGTAGGGGCTGCCCCCCGTGGCTGCCCTGCGCCCCCGTGGTTGCCCCCCGTGGCTGCCCTGCGCCCCCCGTGGCTGCCCCATCCCGTACGGGCAGCCCCCCGTGGC
>CAIWUD010000252.1 GCA_903915775.1 uncultured Chloroflexota bacterium
GGGCTGCGCCCGCCAAACCTCCCGTATGCAGGCTGGGTTGGATGTTTGTATGGAGGGCTGCGCCCGCCAAACCTCCCGTACGCAGGCTGGGTTGGATGTTTGTATGGAGGGCTGCGCCCGCCAAACCTCCCGTATGCAGTCGCTACAGTTTGCGCAGATAGATTCGTTCCAGCATATGGCGGGCGCCCTTCTCCAGAATAAGGTCGGCCCGTTCGCGTGTTGGCTCAATATTCTGCTTCAGGTTCACATAGTTGATCTCGCGCCAGATCCGCTGGGCCGTTGCCACTGCCTCCTCAACGCTCAACTCGGCGTAGCGCTTAAAATAGGAGGAGGGGTTGCGGAACGCGGTTTCGCGGAGGCGTAAGAAGCGCTCAACGTACCACTGCTGGAGATGCTGCTCGTCGGCGTCGACGTAGATCGAGAAGTCGAAGAAGTCTGAGACAAAGATCTGTGGTCGGCGTGCTCCAGGTCCACCACGCTGCAGCACGTTCAACCCCTCAACGATCAGGATATCTGGCTGGTCAACGATCAGGCTCTGCTCGGGGATGATATCGTAGGTCAGGTGCGAGTAGACTGGCACGCCGAGTTGCGGCAGCCCAGACTTCACATCAGCCATGAACTGAATCAGCCGCCGCCGGTCGTAGCTCTCTGGGAAGCCCTTCCGGTGCATAATCCCACGATCTTGGAGCAGGTGATTCGGGTAGAGGAAGCCATCGGTAGTGATGAGATCGACTCTGAGCGTCGGTTGCTGGCGGGCTAGCAAGGCATGTAGAATGCGAGCCGTGCTACTCTTCCCAACGGCGACACTCCCTGCAATACCGATCACGTAGGGTACGCGGCTCTTGGAGGGACTACCCAGAAAGCTGTTCGTCACCTGGTAGAGTTGGCGCGAGGCCTCGTAGTAGAGCTGAATGAGCCGCATGAGCGGCATGTAGATATCGGCTACATCATCGAGCGAGACCGCGTCGTTGAGGCTGACGAGTTGGTGCAGTTCATCAGAAGTCAGGGGCAGACGAGCGCCATTGCGCAGGTCTGCCCACTCGGTGCGTGAGAAGTTCAGATAGGGACTGATGCCATACTCAGTGGCAAAAGGTGTTGCCATGGGTAACCTCAATCTTCAAGCAGTGGCCCCACCATCAAGGCCAAGGGCTTTGGCCATGGTGATCCGCTGGAGTTTGCCCGTTGCACCACGGGGCAGCGCTTCGAGCACATGGATCCGACGGGGTACCTTGAAGTCGGCTAGGAGTTGCGCACAGTGCTCACGAAGTTCGCGCTCACCCACCTCACTCTTGAGCACGACGGCGGCATGGATCTCCTCGCCGAGGGTTTTATGGGGCACAGCAAAGCTGAGGGCTTCAGCAACGGCGGGGTGGCGTAGGAGCACATCATCGATCTCCAGGGGTGAGATCTTCTCACCACCCCGGTTGATCAACTCCTTGATCCGCCCGGTCAGACAGAGGTAGCCATCCGCATCGAGGTAGCCCTGGTCGCCGGTACGGAACCAACCCGCGACAAAAGCGGCACGGTTTGCCTCTGGATTGTTCTCATACCCATCGACAACATTCCCGCCCCGTACCACCACTTCGCCCCGCACCCCTTGGGGCAGCAGGAGCCCCGCCTCATCCATGATCGCCACATCTACACCGATCCCAATGCCCACCGCCCCCCCCTTGCGCGGTGCGGGCGGCAGTGGGTTTGAGGCCATCTGGTGGCTCGCCTCGGTCATCCCATAGCTCTCGAGCACCGGTGCGCCAAAGCTCGCCTCCAGGCGCTCCATCACC
>CAIWUD010000253.1 GCA_903915775.1 uncultured Chloroflexota bacterium
AATTGGCAGCGCGAGTTTACGCGCTTTGGCCCTGGCCTGCGAGTCATGATTCACCAGGGCGCGGATCGTCGCCGTGGTGAGGAGTTGGCCACGGTGGCAGCGCGCCACGATGTGGTGATTACGAGCTACCAACTGCTGGCCCGCGACCGCGAAAGCCTGGTTGCGCTTACGTGGCGGTTAGCGGTACTTGACGAAGCGCAGAATATCAAAAATAGTGAGACGCGCCAGGCGCAGGCAGCCCGTGCCCTGCGTGCCGCAGCACGAGTGGCGCTCACGGGGACACCCGTTGAGAATCGCCTGAGTGAGCTCTGGAGCATCATGGCCTTTCTCAACCCTGGGTACCTTGGTAGTGAGGCTGAGTTTCGGCGTAGTTACGCACGCCCAATTGAGCGGGCTGGTGATGCGACCGCTACCGAGCGGCTACGCCGCCTGACTGGGCCATTTATTTTGCGCCGTCTAAAGAGTGACCCGACGATCATCAACGATCTGCCTGAGAAGATCGAGATGAAGGTCTTTGTTCCCCTCACCCAGGAGCAGGCAACGCTCTACCAGGCAGTGGTGCGCGAGGCCCTTGAGCAGATCGCCACGGCCGATGCGAATGGTGAGGAGTTACGCCGCCGTGGACTAGTACTGGCGATGCTCACCCGGCTCAAGCAGATCTGCAACCACCCGACCCACTTTCTCAAGAATGGCTCAGCGCTGGAGGGTCGTTCAGGCAAGCTCGAGCGCCTCGGCGAGATGCTTGAAGAGTTGCTGAGTGCCAATGATCAGGCGCTGATCTTTACCCAGTTTGCTGAGATGGGAGAGCTCCTCCAGCGTTATCTCCATGAGCGTCTGCTGGTAGAAACACTCTTTCTCCATGGGGCGACACCAGCCCGTGAACGGGATCATATGGTGCGCCGCTTCCAGGCCGCCGAGGGTCCGCCGATCTTCATCCTCTCGCTCAAGGCTGGTGGGATTGGGCTAAACCTTACCCGTGCGAGCCATGTCTTCCACTTTGACCGTTGGTGGAACCCCGCGGTAGAAGATCAGGCGACGGACCGCGCCTTCCGGATCGGTCAGGTGCGAAACGTACAGGTGCACAAGTTTGTCTGTAGCGGTACGCTCGAAGAGAAGATTGATGCCATGATTGAGGGGAAGCGTGCCCTGGTTGCGCAAGTGCTCGGTGCCGGTGAGAGTTGGTTGACCGAGTTGAGCACCGCTCAACTGCGCGATCTGGTGGCACTACGCCACGAGGAGATTGATGAATGACACGGCCAAGACGACGGGTTACCGTTCGTTCTGAAGCTCATGAGACGGTTGAGCGCGCTACGCCACACCATCCCGAGCAGGGGGGGGAGCCAACCAGACCGGAGACTCCTCTGCGTACGGCCAGACCGCCGAAGCCGCGTCCACCGAACCGCTCGGCGTCACCACAACCGCGCAATGAACAGCCGATCGAGCCACCCGAGCCGACGGGACGGCGGCGCTATCCGCGGGGCGGGGGGCGTGGCGCACCCTCCACACTGCCACCTTCAGAGCAGAGTGCAGAGGCGGAGTCGAAGCGGCAGCCCACCGAGCCCCGTGGCCGTTCGTTCCGGCACGAGCGGAGCGGCGCGCCCGGGGAGAGCGGACAGCAGCCAACGGAGCCCCGTGGCCGTTCGTTCCGGCACGAGCGGAGCGGCGCACCCGGGGAGAGCGAACGGCAGCCCACCGAGCCCCGTGGGCGCTTCTTCCGTCGCGAGCGGAGCGGCGCGCCCGGGGAGTGCGAACGGCAGCCCACCGAGCCCCGTGGG
>CAIWUD010000254.1 GCA_903915775.1 uncultured Chloroflexota bacterium
ACCTCCTGGTAGCGCTGGGCTTCGAGCAGCGTTTGGCGTACCTGGGTCAGAAGGGCGCTGAAGCTGAGCGGGGTACCATCGGTGTCGGCCAAGCGGCTACGCAGGGCCAGGGTGTTGACAAAGAGGCCGATGAGCGGCTCCACCTCGACACGGGTACGTCCGGCGACGGGTATACCAACCACGAGGTCGGACTGCCCGCTGTAGCGCATGAGCAGCACGTTGAAGGTGGCAAGGAGGGTCATGAAGAGGGTTGTACCCTGGCTGCGGCTGAGGTGGCGCAGACCCCGCACGAGCTCTGGGGCAAGGGTAAAGGCGTAGCTCGCCCCCCGGAAGCTCTGGACGGTGGGCCGCGGGCGGTCAGTCGGCAGGGTGAGGAGCTCCGGTGCACCGGTGAGCTGCTCGCGCCACCAGGCGAGTTGTGTCTCCAGGAGTGTTCCGCTGAGCCACTGGCGCTGCCAGACGGCAACGTCGGCGTACTGGAGGGCGAGCTCGGGCAGGGGCGAGGGTCGCCCCTGGGTGAAGGCGGTGTAGAGGAGGCTGAGTTCGCGCTGGATGACACCCATGGACCAGGCATCGGAGACGGCGTGGTGCATCGTGAGGAGCAGCACGTGATCTGCATCAGGCTCCAGGCAGAGCAGGGTGGCACGGAAGAGGGGGCCCTGGGCAAGGTCGAAGGGGGCGACCGTCGCGGCCTGCACGCGCCGGCGCAGCTCTGCCTCACGCAGAGCGGGCTCTAGGTCGCTCAGGTTGACGCTGGGCAGGTGGAAGGCTGCTGGCCCAATCTGCTGCACGGGGCGGCCATCCTGGACAACGAAGGTTGTCCGTAGTACCTCGTGGCGGCGTACGATCTCCCGCAATGCCTGTTCCAGAGCGGTGACATCAAGGGCCCCACGGAGGCGGAGCGCCTCGGGCATGGTGTAGGCCGAGTGGTCACTATCCAACTGGTCGAGGAACCAGAGGCGCTCCTGGGCGTAGGCGAGGGGGAGGGGCTGGCTGCGGTCAGCCGGGAGGATGGGGGCGGCCTGGAGCGGCCCGTGGCTCTGCCGGAGGGCATCGACCGCTCCTGCCAACCCGGCGATGGTGGGCTGCTCGAAGAGGGTACGTAGGGGCAGGTCGACTGCGAGCTCCTGGCGGATGCGCGAGACGAGGCGGGTGGCAAGGAGCGAGTGGCCACCGAGGGCGAAGAAGTTGGCCTGGGTACTGACCTGGGGCAGGTGGAGCAGCTGCTGCCAGATGGTGGCGAGGAGCGCTTCGGTCGCACTCCGTGGCGCATCGTCTTCGGCCACCATCGTGATGGTCGGCGCAGGCAGCGCCTTGCGATCCAGCTTGCCGTTGGGGGTGAGCGGCAGCGCATCGAGGAGCACGAAGGCACTGGGCAGCATGTAGTCGGGCAGGCGCGCCTGGAGGTGGCTGCGCAACTCAGCCACCAACAACATCCCCTCCTCCGTACCCTGACCCCCAGACCCTGACCCCTGAACCCCCTCGTCTCCCTGACCCCCAGACCCTGACCCCTGAACCCTGAACCCTCTCTCCACCACGTAGGCGACGAGGCGCTGCTCCCCTGGCGTATCTCCAAAGACCACGACCGCCACCTCCTGTACCAAGGGGTGGCGGCTGAGCAGACTCTCGATCTCGCCGAGCTCGATGCGGAAGCCACGGAGCTTCACCTGCTGGTCGATACGATCGACATACTCCAGGTTGCCATCGGGCAGCCAACGGGCCAGGTCGCCCGTCCGGTAGAGGCGCCCTGGGCCGCAGGGGTTCGCGATGAACTTCTCTGCCGTCAACTCCGGGCGGTTCAGGTAGCCGCGCGCGAC
>CAIWUD010000255.1 GCA_903915775.1 uncultured Chloroflexota bacterium
GAGGCAAGATGCTCAACGCATCCGCGAGCGAGATACAACTCCAGACCTCGCGATCTGCGCTACTCACCACGGCGACCACCCGATCGACCGTGCAGGTCGAGGTGGGGGGGGCTTGAGAAAGGGAGACACCCCTCGGGGTCGTCGTGAGAGGGGGTGACGCAGCCGGTGGGATGGCCGTAGGCGGAGCCAGGTCGGGAGCGGTAGCAAGTAGGTCTGGCGCGATGCGGACAGCATCCCTGTGTACCCAGACGAGCCCACCACCCATGGCGTCAATCTGTACCCACGTGGTGCTGAGACGTGCAGTGACCGTGTATGGTCGACCTGGTTCGAGCGCTCCGATGACCGCGCCGTCTGGTGCGCTATAGGCAACTACCGCTCGATCTAGTCGTGTATCCGGGTCTAGGGCGTCCGTGGTCGTACTGCCTATGTACGAGGTAGTCGGCCCAGTCGGTTGGGTGCTCGTGGGGTTGGGCAGTGGTGATGAGGGTGAAGGGGGTTGCCAGGGTAGATTGACCAGGAACCATGCCAGCAGCACACCGACGACCACCTGAGCAGCGAGGAGCCGACCCGGGGAACGTTGCTGCTGACGGCTTGCTCCTGCGCGGCGATCGCCCGAGAGCAGCTCCGCCATCGATCGCTGCTGCTCTGGATCGAGTGGCTGTACACCTGGTTCCTGGCGCGGGCGTGCAGTTGCTTCCATCTGCTCTTCTGCCTGAGCGACAGCCGCGGCGACGTTCGGATCGACCATGTCAACGATTCGTCCAGACTGATCACGCACAGGGATGACACGCATGACGCTCCCTCACTTCACTTCTTCGGCGGTGAAACGGTAGAAACCCCGTAGATTGGTTTTGTCAACCAGACCTGCCGTCATCCACACCCCAAGAATGCCTCGCGCCGTCGATTCTTCGATACTCAGCGTCTCAGCGAGTTGCTTGACGCTCCAAGTTGGTCGGAGTTGCGTTCGTGCAGCGCCATACTCAATGGCGTACGGGAGCGTAGGGTCGAGTGGTGGGGTGCGTTGCCGTGCGTTGCCGTGCGCATCGACGGGTACGCTGGGAACGCGTCCTGATGCGTTGGCGTGCGACATGGAACTGGATGGTGCAACGGTCGTCACGGCGTGATGGGTCGCAGCGTGGTGGGGCGCGGCGTGGTGAGGCGCGGCGTGGTGAGGCGCAACTTGATGGTTCGGCAACTCCCATGCGTGGTCAGGGTTCGTCTTCACCTGCCTGGCTGTTTGCTCCAGTTCATCCGCGACATACGCAAAGGTTTGGGCCAGGTCGTCTTCGTTGCCTGTGCGAAAGTTCAGTTCAATATCGGCGACATTCCGGAAGGTTCCGGCAATGGCACGAAGCGTCTCGTTCTGGCCTTCGAAGAGCGCACGCAGGGTGTCAACGAGCTCCTGGCGTTCAGCGGGCATGAGATTGGCAATACCGGCGGCGGTCTTCTGCTGGGCGCGGAGCAGGGTAGTCTTGAGGATGGCAATGTCAGCGGCGTGCTGAATCTTGAGCCGATGTACCAGGTGTGCCTGTCGGATCTGCTCCACCCACTGCTCAGGCGTGGCCTGAACCCAGGCGAGCGCCGGGATGCCGATGAAGGCGATGAGGCATGCTATCGCCATCCAGCGCTCCTGGCCGGTGGCGTGGACGTTCGGTTGGACACTCCACCAGGTGCTCAGCACTGTCCAGGC
>CAIWUD010000256.1 GCA_903915775.1 uncultured Chloroflexota bacterium
CTGGTGTGCGGGCATACGCCAGACTGACAAAACCAATCGCACGAATGAACACCCCCAGGCCGATCAGGAGGCGCACACCAAAACGGTCGGCGAGCATGCCACCCACAATGGTAATACCCTGTTGCAGCAGTTGGCGCATGCCGAGTGCTAGCCCCACTATCGCCGCCGCGAAACCTAACTGTTCCACATAGACGACCGAGATGAGCGGAACCACCATGAAGAAGCCAACATACATGAAGAAGTTGATCAGCAACAGGATGGTCAACCCACGCCGCCCGGCTGAAGGAGCGAGCTGCATAGAAGTTTCCTACGAGACGCGCCCCTATGCTGCCAATGGCGCGGTGGTGCGGCGTATACCGAGCGAGAGGCCGGTCGCAGTGATCGCGAGGATACCCGCTGCGATGAAAGCCAATCCATAGTGCCCGCTGAGATCATGGGCAACACCACCCAACCATGCGGCTAGTGCAGCACCAATCTGGTGGGCGCAGAAGACCCAACCAAAAATGAGGCCGGCATGCTGCCGCCCAAAGGTGTCGGCGACAAGGGCTGCAGTTGGGGGCACCGTGGCAATGTAGTCGAGCCCAAAGAGCACCGCAAAGAGTGCAAGGCCGACTGGGTTGGTTACAAAAGGCAAGAAGATGAGCGAGATACCACGGAAACCGTAGTAGATCGCTAAGAGCTTTCGCGGATCGTACCGATCGGTGAGCCAACCAGAACCTAGCGTACCGATGAAGTTCATCATACCCATAAGCGCGAGTGCCCCCGCAGCGGTACCAGCCGCAATGCCATGGTCGATCGCATGAGGTACGAAGTGGGTGCCAACCATGCCGTTCGACGTCGCACCGCAGATAAAGAAGGTTGCCGAGAGCAGCCAGAAGGTTGGGTTAGCGAGCGCACGGCCCATGATCGCTAGCCCGTTGACGTCTGGTGGCTGTGGCGGAGGCGTGTCTAGACCCAGGGGTAACTGACCTACATCAGCAGGTCGATCGCGCATCAGGAGGAAAATGAGCGGGAGGATGATCGCTGCGAGAATGGCGAGGAGCGAGCAGACGCCACGCCAGCCAATCAGACTCTCCAGGTTGACAATAGTGGGGAGGAAGATGAGTTGTCCCGCTGAGGTGGCAGCACCGAAGATGCCCAGTACCACTCCTCGCCGCGCATAGAACCAGCGGTTTGCTACGGCCGTACCCATCACCGAGCCTACCAGTCCGGTTGCTAGGCCACTGAGGGCCCCCCAGAAGATCATCATCTGCCATGGCGCCTGCATGAGTGAACTCAGGACCATGCTGAGCGCAGTCAGGCTGAGACCAATCAGCATGACGCTCCGTGGCCCAAAACGGTCAACGAGCCAACCAGCCAATGGTCCAGCAAAGCCGAAGAGCAGGAGACCCACCGAGACTGCGGTGGCAATTAGCGTACGACCCCACTCCATGTCGGTCTCAAGCGGTACAATGAGTACCCCTGGTGCTGATCGAATACCAGATGAGATGAGTAGGGCCATGACCGTTACACCCACGACGATCCAGCCATAGTAGATCTTGTGCCCATGCGGTCGAATCATAGATTACTCGCCTTTGGCATGATTCAGATGCGGCGTTGCTGATGACAGAAGAGATGCAGACCTTCTTACCTAATCCGCCTATTATAAGCGATGAGGCATCGCTCAGAACCGGGGATAGGGTCAGGATAGGGATGCAATTAAACCATGGTATGATGACGATGGGAGGCGTGGAGGGCAAGGCTCTCTGCGCAAAGCCCAACCCTCGTGGGAGGTGTGGAGGGCGCAACCCTCCGCGAAAAAAACCAACCTCACCCTGGTACCGCCAGACAGTCACGCCGGCGCAGCCAAAATTGAAACATCCCTAACACCCCGAGGCCATGAGCGTCATGAGTAATCCAAAAACCCTCTTTGACAAAGTGTGGGATGCCCACATCGTTCGTCCCGAGACGCCAGATACTCCAGCGGTGCTCTACATCGATCTGCACCTGATCCACGAGGTTACCTCGCCTCAGGCCTTCAGCGAACTGCGGCAGCGCGGTCTGCCTGTTCGCCGCCCTGAGCGTACCCTGGCGACTATGGATCACAGTACGCCGACGACGCCCCGCAATGCACTGGGTGTCATCCCCGTGATCGACCCACAGGCAATCAATCAGCTCGACCAGTTGCGCAAGAACTGCGCCGATTTTGGTATTACCCTCTTTGAACTGGGGAGTCTGAACCAGGGTATCGTCCACGTGATCGGCCCCGAGCAGGGCCTGACTCAGCCAGGCATGACTATCGTCTGCGGTGATAGTCATACCAGTACCCACGGCGCTTTTGGTGCACTGGCCTTCGGTATTGGTACTTCTGAGGTGGGCCACGTGCTCGCCACCCAGTGCCTGTTGCAGTACCGCCCTAAAACCTGTGCGGTGCGTGTGAGTGGCAAACTTCAGGCGGGAGTGACTGCCAAAGATATTATTCTGGCTATTATTGCGAAGTATGGCGTTGGTGGTGGAACAGGTCACGTATTTGAGTACATGGGCGAAGCCATCCGTAGCCTCTCGATGGAGGAGCGGATGACGATCTGCAATATGAGCATTGAGGGTGGTGCCCGTGCGGGAATGGTTGCCCCTGATGAGACAACCTTCCAGTATGTTGCCGGGCGTCCCTACGCACCGCAGGGCGCTGCTTTTGCTGAAGCGGTCGAGCGCTGGCGGAGCTTGCCCAGCGATGACGGGGCGAGGTTCGATAAGGAGATGTCCCTTGATGCGGGTAGCTTGGCTCCGATGATTACCTATGGCACCAACCCTGGGATGGGTATCCCGATCGATGCCCCTATTCCTACGCCTGAGCAGCTGCCTGATAGCGCTAGTCGCCAGGCACTCGATAAAGCGATGGTCTACATGGGCCTCGAGCCTGGCAAGCCGCTCCTGGGCCATAAAGTCGATCTCGTCTTCATTGGTAGTTGTACCAATAGCCGGATCAACGATCTGCGTCAAGCTGCTAGCTTCTTCCGCGGTCGCAAAGTCGCCGACGGCGTGCGGGTGATGGTGGTGCCAGGCAGCCAGCGCGTCAAGAAGCAGGCTGAGGAGGAGGGGCTTGATGCCATCTTCAAGGCTGCCGGCGCCGAGTGGCGTGAGGCCGGCTGCAGCGCCTGCCTCGGCATGAATGATGATAAGGTGCCCGCCGGTAAATACGCGGTGAGCACCAGTAATCGCAACTTCGAGGGCCGCCAGGGCCCCGGTGCCCGTACCATGCTTGCTAGCCCACTGACCGCTGCTGCCGCGGCAGTTACTGGGCGTATTACCGATCCACGCACCATGCTGGATGAGCGCTAGTGTTGCTAGGCGAGCGGCTGTGGTACCCATTCTACTAGCTATGGAAGGATTGCGCTCATGAAGCCAATTACCACGTTTAGCGGCAAGGCTGTTGCCCTACCAATCGATAATGTCGATACCGATCAGATTATCCCAGCATCCTACCTAAAGATTACCGACAAGAGTGGAGTTGCCGATGGGCTCTTCCAGGCCTGGCGCTACCTGCCTGATGGTAGCCCCAATCCCGATTTTCCGCTGAACCGGCCCGAAGCCCTGGGGGCAACACTTCTGGTGGCGGGGCACAACTTTGGGTGTGGGAGTTCGCGTGAACACGCCCCTTGGGCGCTCCAAGGTTATGGCTTTCGGGCGGTCATCGCCCCAGCCTTTGCCGATATCTTCCGCAATAATGCGCTGAAGATAGGCCTACTTCCGGTGGTGATCGATGCGGAGAGCTACCATGAACTGTTGAGCCATCTTGCCGAAGATCCCCACACAACGCTTAGTATCGATCTCCCCAACCAACTCTTGACGATGCCTGGTGGACGGTTGGTCAGTTTCCCGATCGATGCTTTTGCCCGCCACTGCTTGGTCCACGGTGTGGATCAACTCGGTTTTCTCCAGCAGCAGGAGGCGGATATCTTGACCTTTGAAGCAACCAATCCTGTTACGGTATATACCATCAGATGATGGAATCACCGCACCAATCTGCACTAGCGAAGAACCTCGGTTGGGGGTGGCGCGAACTGATCCTGGTGATCCTCCTGAGTGTAGGGATGGCTATCGGCCTGAGTCTCGCTGCGCGTGGCCTGATTGCCGCACTGCAGCTTGAAGTAGAGCAGGCGCTGGTCTCCCCAGCCCTCTACCTTACCGGGCTTGGTGTCTACCTGAGCGTAGTCGCTGCGATCTACCTCGTGGTTGCGCGCCGAACGGGTTGGGCCGCGCTCGGCCTGACCGCTACCCGTTGGTACTACTTCGTGATCGTGCCACCGCTCTTTGCTGTTGAACTGATCGCACTTCTGACAGTCAACCTGCTCGTTGCCCTAGTTGTAGGCAGCTTTGAGAATCCACAGGTCGCAGCAATTAGCGGAGGAAGAGCCCTGAGCATACGCGAGCTTATCCTGCTCCTGCTGCTCGTGGCAGGGGTGGTCCCCCTTGTTGAGGAGCTCTTCTTCCGTGGGATGCTCTACCCACTCCTGCGCCGCCACCTGGGAGCCCTCGTTGCGATCCTACTCAATGCGGCAATCTTCGCCATCTTCCACGTGATCCCGCTGCTGCTGCCAGGGCTCTTTGTGGTTGGGCTGTTTCTTGCCTACATCCGCGAGCGCTCCGGTTCAATCTGGCCCTGCGTGCTCCTCCACGCACTCCAGAATGGATTTGCGCTCCTCGCAATTAGTGCAACCCTGGGTCAGGGGGCACAGCCGTGAGCGCACTGCCTACCGGGTGCCTGCCCCCCTACCCGTCTGCGTAGCAGAACTCAGATGCGCCGTTTGAGCACGTCAACCAGCTGCTGCAGGGAGAGTGCTGAGGGTACCCGCGGCGGCGCTTTCGGTGTACCACAGAGGAGCAGACGGTGGCTGGGGTGTAAGTACCAGTCAGCCTGAGCATCGACCCGCTTGAGATCACGGTAGATGGGCTCAAGGTTGACTGCGGAACGGTGCTGAGCGGCAATCCCCATGTAACCGCGTCGATCGCGGTAGGCGTAGAGTACCGCTCCATGGCTGTAGGCTAACTTGCTCGACCCCCCATCATCACTGGCCATCGCAATCCCCAGCCCCCAGCGCGTCTGAAACTCTAGGCGCCGCTGGAAGGCTCGCTCAAGGCGTAGGCTGCGCTGCTCATGTTCGTACCAAGCATCAAGGTTTGGCAGCATGGCCCGGGCTACGTGGTGTGGGTGGTTGGGGTAGAGGGAGTTGTAGCCGGCGATGAGATCGGTGATGTTGAAGAAGATGGGTTGACGACCCCCATACACCTCGGCATGGTCGATCCGCGTTACCTGATCGACGAGTTGGCGCAGTGCAGGGTTCTCAGGCGCAATGGCACGACGAACCAGCTCAGCTGCACTCAAGGTGGGGTCATCCGAGCCATGATGATCGAAGCGCCCACCACCGGTGTCGACATGGACGATCGATGGGTCGATATCCGCCGGTCGTCCATCAAGGGTACGACCAGCGGCGACAAACGCCAGGTTGGCATCAACGGCGCCACCAAAGTGGATCAGGATCCAGATTGAGACGAGGCAGTCGAGATCGGGGGCCAGGTGGCCAACAATAGTAGAAGGAATTTCCAAGTCCGGTCTGCTCGCCTTCTAGAGGCAGGTCTCAAACCTTTGAAGTTTCAACCATTCGTAACGTAGCCGTAGTATAGCAGAGGAGCGGTACGCTAGTCAATCGATCGCAGCCGACAAAGAGGGAGGCGTGGAGGGCGCAGCCCTCCACTGGGAGCGGCAAATGGCCACGCTGGCGTAGCCGGCATGAAACCACACTGAACTGTGCCAAACATGCCGTATACTGAGTAGTGTCACGATCAGGATAACCGAGCTTTCATTATCGAGAACTACCATGCTGGACATAGAAGCTGCCGTTGCGAAAGTTGCCCGCCATGGGAGTAGTGAGAGCGGTGATACGCTGGAGATGATTGAACGCCCCGGGGGAGGCTTCTCCTTTGTGCTGGTTGATGGACAGGGCAGTGGGCGTGGTGCTAAAACATTGAGTAATCTGCTGGTTACCCGTGCGATCTCCCTCCTGAAGGATGGGGCTCGCGACAGCTCCACCGCACGCGCCGTGCACGACTACCTCTATACCTATCGTATGGGCCAGGTTGCGGCGACGCTGAACATCCTGTCCGTCGACTTTCAGAGTGGCAAGCTCCTCATGTCGCGGAATAATCCTGCTCCCTTCTTTGTCATCACCCGTTCTGGTCTCCGATCCTACAGTGAAACCTCGATTCCGATTGGTCTGGAACCCATGACCCGTCCCCTCATGACGGAGATTCCAGTACTCCCCTACACCTACGTGGTCCTCTTCTCTGATGGCCTGCTGCGCGCCGGTGAGCGTTACGGTGAGGATATCGAGATCGGTAATCTGCTCTCTGGTTGGCCAGCCGAGCAGGGTCGAAGTGCGCAGGATTTGACCGATACGATGCTGCGCCTTGCTCTTGACCTCGACCGCGGCGAGCCTGAAGATGATATCAGTATCCTGACTCTCGCTGTCTTGCCACGTGAGCAGAGCCGGTTCGTGCGCCGCATGAGGGTGAGCATACCCTTTGAACAGACTGGTCCCAATCCACGATCCCATCATGTAGGGTAGGGTCAACGGTTATGCGTCGTAGTCGCCCTCCATACCAGACTGCACGTGAGCGTGTAGCTGCCCGCCGATCAGCCCTAGGATTGCCACCACCTTCTCGGCAGCCCCGTGGCTGTCTACCGCTACTGCTCGTCGCCCTGCTCATCGTGGTTGTTAGCCTCGTGGCACTCACCATTACTAACTGGGCCAGACGCACCTTGGCAACAATCGAGCAGGTCGATCCGCGCCGTCCCGAGGTACAGCCGCAGCTCCTGCCTGCAAGGCTACCCGCTTCCCTGCGTGAACCATTCAATGTCCTGCTCATTGGCGTGGATAGCCGTGCCAATGCCGATGAGGGTGTGCGTGCCGATACGCTCATTCTGGTCCATGTTCACCCTGAGGATAGTTGGGCCGGCATGCTCTCGATCCCCCGCGACTCGGTGGTTGATATCCCTGGTCTTGGTCAACGTAAGATCAATGCCGCCTACGCCTACGGCTACAATCATGCAGCCGAGTTGTACGGTTCAGACACTACCCCTGCTGCTGCTGGCGCTGCTCTTGCCGCTGATACGGTTGCTGGCTTCCTGAAGCTCTCTGTCGACTATACCGCTCAGGTTGATTTTCGTGGTTTTGAGGAGATCGTCAATACCCTGGGCGGGATCACCGTGGAGGTTGAGCGTCCCATCCTTGACCCAGCCTATCCAACGGAAGATTTTGGCTACGAGCGTATCTACATTCCCGCTGGGCTCCAGGTAATGGACGGTGCAACAGCCCTGCGCTACGCACGCTCCCGTCACAGTTCGAACGACTTCGACCGTGCAACGCGCCAACAACGGGTGCTCCGCGCGATGCTCAGTGAGTTGCGTGCCCGCGATCTCCGCAGCCAGGCTGCCATCCTCCCCGAGTTGGTGAATAGCCTCAAGTCGAGGATCAGCACTACCCTACCGATTAGCGATCTCCAGGCTCTCGCAGGGCTCGCTGCTTTTGCCCAGGGCCTTGATCCCGACCGTGTCCTCACGCTCAGTATCAATCCTACAGATGTACGTGTTGTCGCCGAGGATGGCTCGGACATCTACTGGGATGCTCAAGACATCACCGCGCAGGTCGAGCGACTCCTTGCTGGTCCGCTTGTCACGACCACACCAGCACGTGTTCAGGTGATGAACGGAACCGAAATTCAAGGATTGGCTGGTCGGATTAGTCGGCGCCTGATTGCCCAGGGGTTTGAGGTGAATGACCCTACTGATGCTCCAGGTGGCGTTATCGAGCAGACCCGCCTAATCGACTATACTGGCCACCCTGAGACCCTTCAGCGCCTTGCCGAAACACTCGGTTTGCGCGGTAACCAGATCTACTCCACCCCGCCCGATGATGCCCCCCTCCCACCAGTACAGACCGATATCGTCCTGGTCATTGGTACGGACTTCCCTGAACTTCGCCCGTAGTAACTGTTCGCACTTCTTTCTGGCGGAAGCAAAGTTGGGTTGGTTTTTTTGTGGTGGGGTTCGCCCTCCACGCCTCCCGTACCCAAATCTGGGATCACCGAGCGCCTGCTCGGTGTCTTTAGGAGAGGGTCACGCTGATCTGAACCACGACGACGGGCCAGTTGTGGCTGATAATGCTAGCGTGCCAGGACTACTGCCCGTGCTCCGTCTAGGTGCAGGTGCGTACCCCGGAGGATCGGCGTGCCGCGCCCGCCGTAGGTAGAAGATTCGCTGTCCAGAAGTAAATTCCAGCCCGGGCTACCAGTCGTTGTCAGATCGAGCCTGGTAACTCCACCTAGACTAACCACCACGAACAGGTCACCCGACTCGGGGCCATGGTAGTGTAGGCTGATCGTCCGATCCCCGACTGCGCGTGTGACACAGCTAGTCCGCTGGCGCAACACCAGATGACGACGGCGCAAGGATAGTAGATCTTGGTAGAGTAGGAGTACGAAAGCATGCTCTGGTTTGCTCCGCTCCTCCCAGCGTAGCTTCGTCTGGGTGAAGGTCTCCAGAGCTTGCGGATCGGGGATCGACTGCTTATGAAACGCGGTAAAGCGGGCAAACTCTCTGCGCCTACCTTCGGTCACCGCCCGACCGAGCTCGGGGTTGTGGTCGGTGAAGAAGAGAAAGGGCGTCGATGCGGCCCACTCCTGCCCCATCCAGAGCAGCGGCGTCTGCGGGGCAAGGAGGAGTAGCGCTGACGCTGCCCGATAGGCATCAAGGGGCACTACATGGTTTAGTCGGTCACCGAGGGCACGGTTGCCCACCTGATCGTGATTTTGAATGCAGTAGATGAAGTGAGTTGGAGCGAGGTCTGCTGCTGGTGCACCGCGAGCACGGCCCAGGTGTGGTGACAACTGGCCGTGGAAAAACCAGTTTTGGCTGATCGTTGCCGCTAGATCCTGCGCAGTACCAGAGTAGTCGGCGTAGTACCCGTCGCGCTCGCCGGTCAGGGCCACCCGCACTTGGTGATGGAAGTCATCAGACCAGATTCCATCAAGACCCCAGGCCGCTCTCGCCAGGGCGGGGTCGGGACGGCGTACAAGAGCGGGATCGTTCGCATCATGCTCGGCGATGAGCAGAAAGTGGCGATCTGGTGGAAGACTTGATCGGAGGGTGGAGGCAAGCTCAGCGATGAGGTGCGTGGGGCTCGTATCAATGATCGCATGCACGGCATCTAGGCGTAGACCATCAATATGGTACTCGTGAGCCCAGTAGAGAGCGTTCGCGATGAAGAAATCACGTACTGGGCCTGCGTGTTGCCCGTCAACATCTATCGCATCACCCCAGGGTGTCGCATGCCGATCGGTGAAGTAGTATGGGCTGAACTCACGTAAGTAGTTGCCGTCAGGCCCGAGATGGTTGTAGACCACGTCAAGCAGCACTGCCAGACCACGCGCATGAGCGGCATCAACAAGGCGACACAACCCTTGAGCACCGCCGTAGCTGTAGGCTGGCGCAAAGAGGTTGACTCCATCGTAGCCCCAGTTTCGCTCACCCGGAAAATCGGCCACTGGCATGAGCTCAATAGCCGTCACACCCAGCTCAACGAGTGCATCAAGCCGCTCGATCAGCGCCTCAAAGGTGCCATCAGGCGTGGCAGTACCAACATGCAGTTCGTAGATGACCAGATCTTCAAGTGCTAAGCCACGCCAATCGTGATCGCTCCATGTGAACGCCCCCGGATCCACGACCATGGATGGGCCATGGACGCCGCTAGGTTGTGCGCGTGAAGCAGGGTCGGGTCTAAGTGCAGCCTGATCAACGCGATAGGCGTAGAGCGTACCAGGCGCCACGCCGGCTATATCCCGGCTGAAGTAGCCATGAGGCTCACGATTTAGGGTGTAGTGCTGGCCAGTTTCCGTGAGCACAACGTCAACACGCTGCGCGACTGGTGCCCAGACCCGAAACGTCGTTCCGGCAGCATGAGGTTGTGCACCAATTGGGAGTTTCCAGCTTATTGATAGCATGGTTCACATCAGCATGACAATCGTACGGAAGATGCGCAGGGCGAAGCTCTCGTACAAGGCCCGAACCCAACGCCGGTGCCACCAAACGGCCACGCTATGAAAGTCTAACACACTTCTTGCATACCACATCACTTATACGCATTTTACTACATAACATAATATATCTGTGCTCTGATGGTCGCGGGTGGCTGGGAACTCGTCGAAAGATTGGCGGATTTTGGCTGAAAAACCTCTTGACAGGGGTAGGGGGGGATGCTATACTTTCTTGGCGTTCGACAGTCTCACTCCTTCGCGAGGTAGACCAAGACAAGCGAGAAGCAGGGTAACAAAGCGAAACGCGCCGAGAAGACTCGGAAACGTCGCCAGGTAGGAGGGTTAGCCCGCCACCTGGTTTTTTGTCGCCCGAAGCTCGCAAACCGCACCTTAGCAACTGAACAGTGACGAACAGAAATAGTTCACGTCAAGAACTTGAGGCATGGGGCGAGAGCTCTATGTGATACAACGCAGAGTTTGATCCTGGCTCAGGACGAACGCTGGCGGCGTGCCTAATGCATGCAAGTCGAACGCAGCGAGCTTGCTCGGCTGCGTGGCGCA
>CAIWUD010000257.1 GCA_903915775.1 uncultured Chloroflexota bacterium
GCAGCCTGATGGACTTGTCAACTACTCCGACATTGCCCGCGCCGTGCAGTACGCCGCATCCAACGGTGCCGAGGTGATCAACCTCTCCCTGGGTGGCTACGCCGACTCGGCGACGCTACGCGAGGTGATCCGCGAGGCGGCAACCACCGCCGTCATCGTCGCTGGTGCGGGCAACGACGATAGCAGCCGCCCCTTCTACCCCGCCGCCTACCCCGAAGTCCTCGCCGTCGCTGCGGTCGATCAATCCGACCAGAAGGCTGTCTTCTCCAACTACGGTCCTTGGGTCGACCTAAGCGCCCCGGGGGTAGACATCCAGACCACCAGTGCCACTGGTGGCTATGCGAGTGGCAGCGGAACCAGTCTGGCAACCTCCTTCGTCGCCGGGTTAGCCGGGTTGCTCAGGAGTGAAAACCCCACCTGGAACCCCGAGCAGATCGCCTGGCAGCTGCGCAACACCGCTGCGTCGGTCGATGCGAGTAACCCGACCCGCACCGGCTTGCTCGGCTCCGGGCGCATCGATGCTGGAGCGGCCCTCACCACCACACCCGTGGCGCAGGCGCTCATCGAGAGCATCAGCGTCAATGGGCAGGTGGGTGCTCGCCCCGATCGTGGCCAGGAGCTGAACCTGCTGCTGACACTGCACAACCAGTGGCTGCCGGCGCGCGACCTCCAGGGAACGCTGAGTAGCAGCAACGCGCAGGTGAGCATCAGTGACGCGAGCGCCAGCTTTGGTACGATCGCCCCGGGGCAACTCGGCAGCAACAACGGCGACCCCTTCACGCTCACGATAGCGAGTAGCGTTGCCTACAACACCAGCATCCCCTTCACCCTGCGCCTGAGCGGTGTGGGAGGCTACACGCTCAATCTGAGCTTCACCCTCCAGGTACGCAGCGCAGTCGAGCAGGTCAGCGGGCGTATTCGACAGGACACGACCTGGAGCAGCGACAAAAGCTATGTCCTGACCGATTCGGTAGTCGTAGAGTCGGGGAAGAGCCTGACCATCGCACCGGGGGTTCAGATCCAGGTAACCCCCGGCAAATTCATCCGCGTCGAGGGAACCCTACTCGCTCGCGGGACGGCAGAGCAACCGATCGTCATCACGACCAACGCCCCGAACGGCGAACGCTGGACGGGGCTCAGCTTCACCAGTAGCGCGGTAGCGGCGAGCTTCGATGGGAGCGGTACCTACAGCGCTGGGAGCATCCTGGAGCATGTCGAACTGCGCGACGCCGACACGGCGCTCAACGTGAGCGGCGGACGTGCGCCCTACATCGTCGACGTCACCTTCCGCCGCAATGGGACGGCGATCAACGCTGGGGCGAGTACGCCGCGCATTTTGCGCAGCAGTTTCCAGGATGGCTCCGTGGGGATCAGCCTCAACGGTGGAGCCCAGATCGAGGAGAGTAGCTTCCAGGGGCTCAACACGGCGATTAGCGGGAGTGGTAACCCGCTCATCCGGGCAAACCACTTCAGTCAGAACGGCACAGCGATCAGCATGTCAGGCTCACCCACGATTACGGGCAACCGCATCGTGGGCAACAGTGGAAGTGCGGTCACGATCAGCAGTGGTGCTCCCAGCATCCGTAGGAACGTGATCACCGGCAATGCTAGTGGGATCAGCGCCTCGGGCATGCAACTGGTCGACATTCAGGAGAACCTCATCGCCGACAACAGTGGGGTTGGCCTGACGATGGAGGTTACCTCTATCGGTTCGCCCCAGGAGATCCCGGCCCTCGCCTACAATCCCGATGCCAACGACTACCTCCTCGCCTGGCGTGAGGCAGGTACGCTCAAGGCTCAACGCCTGAGTGGCGAAGGGCAGCAACTGGGCGAGGTAGCCAGAGTCGCAACACAGGGGGCAAATGACCTACGCCTTGTCTACCAACCCTCCCAAGAGCGCTACCTTGCAGCCTGGAGCAGCAGCAGCGGTGTGCGCGGACGCTTTCTGGACAGCAATGGCCAACCCCAGGGTACTGAACTGAGCCTGAGTAGCCAGGGAAACGGACGGCTTCGTCTGGTACACCTACCCAACAGCGACCACTTCATGTTCGCTGTCGAGGTGAGTGACGGCATACGCGTGCAACGCCTGGATGGCGATGGCGTTCCCCTCGGCGAAGCGCTCACCACGAACGAGCAGAGTAGCCTTACCCTCGGTAATTTGGCGGTAGAACCAACTAGTGACCGTGTGCTCCTCACCTTTGCCGCCGGTAGCCAGGTTCGCGGAGCCTGGATAAGCCCTGAGAGTCTCCTGGTAGTCTCAGAACTCCTCGGCGAGAGCACCCAAGGGGGGGGCAGCCCAACGGCGCACTTCAATCCGGCGAGCCAGGGCTACCAGGTGCTCTGGGGCGCAGGTACTTCACTCCTAGGTCAATCCTTCCCCGTTAGCACTACGCTCCCCCTAGCCACCTTGAGCATCGCCGAAGGGAGTAACTCGCTGAACGCTATGGGCTGGGTGACGCAGACGATCACCGCGACC
>CAIWUD010000258.1 GCA_903915775.1 uncultured Chloroflexota bacterium
GCACTCGACAAAGATATGCGCGTGGTTCCCGGACTGGCCGAGTCGTGGGAGCAGCTCGATCCAACCACATGGATCTTCAACTTGCGCCAGGGAGTCACGTTTCATAACGGTAAGCCCTTTACCGTCGAGGATGTTCAGTACACCTTCAAGCGTACCATCGATCAGAAGATGACCTTTGCCTCTAAGCTTGAGCCGATTGAGACGATCGAGGCGGTTGATGACTATACGTTGAAGCTTACCCTCAAACGCCCGGTTGCAACTTTCCTCGACGACATGTATGACGTGGCCATCACGCCGTCCAATGTGAGTGACGAGGAGCTGAAGCAGCGACCGATCGGTACCGGGCCCTTCCGCTTCGTGAGCTGGACGCCCAATGAGTCGATCGTCCTGGAGCGCAATCCAGACTACTGGGAGCCCGGTAAGCCGAGTCTGGATCGGATCACCTTCCGGGTATTGCCAGACATGGCCGCAGCGATCTCGAATCTTCTCGCTGGTGAAGTCGATGCGATCTACGATGTCCCAGTTGCCGATGCGCAGTCGGTGAAGGGGAACCCAGAGGTGATCTTCCAGAGCCCCTCAGCGAGCGGCAGTCTCTTCCTGATCGAGTTGGGCATTGCGAACAACCCAGCCCTGCAGGATGAGCGCGTGCGGTTGGCCCTTGCCCATGCTCTCGACCGCGAGACCATCAACCAGACGGTCTACTTTGGTGAGGGTCAGGTAACCTGTACCCCGCTTCCCGCCTTCTCATGGGCCTATACCGAGCAGCAGTGCCCAGCATATGATCTGGAGCGTGCCCGTGCCCTGTTGGCTGAGGCTGGTCAGTCGGATCTGACCCTGGGGCTCGAGGTGATCAGTGGGGTGAAGGTGATGGAAGATATCGGGACGATCTGGCAGGCCTCGCTCAAGGAGATCGGGGTGACACTCGAGGTGAACCAGAGCGAACTAAACACGTGGCTCGACCGCTACGTCAATAAGAGCTACGATATGACCACCAACTGGTTCAACCTCTCCAGTGATCCGAACTCGATGTTCGACATCATCTACAAGCCGCTCTTGGCCTCCGTCTACACTAGCCCTGAGACGAGTAAGCTGATTGAGGATGCGGTTGCAACGAACGATCAGGCTCAGCGGTCAGCGATCTACGCGCAACTCCAGGAGCAGACCGTTGCGAGTGTAGCACCGCTGATCGTTGTGCAGGGGCAGCCGATGTTGGCACTCACTTCGCCAAAGGTCACCGCCTGGGAGATGAATGGCCGGAATGTGATCCTCTACCAGCATGTGACTGTTGCGCCATAGGCCGCTCTACTCGCTTGACGATCTAGCGACACGAGCGTGGGGTCGGGGGGTGCGGAGGGCTTGATCCTTCTGCACCCCCATGCGCAGTAGTGTGCGGGGAGGAGTGGTGAGAATCTACCACGCCTCTCGTACAAGGATCAGGCTGTTGCTCAGCCCTGGAGGTAGGCGAACCATGCTTCCACTCATCCTGCGTCGGGTCGTTGAGGCAGTGATCACCATTCTGTTACTGAGCATGCTGGTCTTCAGCATGCTCCTGGCAGCACCAGGTGATCCCGCCGTCTCACTGTTAGGGAGGGCGGCGGCTCGCCCTGAAAACCAGGAGTTGCTCGAGCGCATGCGCCGTGAGATGGGCCTGGATCAGCCGGTCTATATCCAGTACACACGCTGGATCGCTCGGGTGCTCCAGGGTGACCTGGGGAATTCCAACCGTAATGGCCAGGCAGTGGTAGGGCTGATTGCGAGTCGGCTACCGGCTACGCTACAACTCTTGGCATTTTCGACCATCCTCTCGCTCCTCATTGCTGTGCCGCTCGCCGTAATGGCTGCACAGCGGCGTGGTTCATGGCTCGATCGCCTACTTGTACTCGCTTCAGTGGCTGGGGTGGCTATTCCTGGCTTCTGGTTAGGGTTACTACTCATCCTCCTCTTCTCAGTCAACTTGGGTTGGCTGCCACCCTCGGGCTACACGCCCTTCTTCGCCGATCCACTCGATAACCTGCAGCGCTCAGTCATGCCGGTGATCACGCTATCCGTCTACCTGGTGGCTACCTTCACACGCTTTCTACGCGCCGATCTGATCGAGGTACTCCGTCAAGACTATGTGCGTACCGCACGGGCCAAGGGGCTTGCCGAGCGTATGGTCGTGTGGCGCCACGCAATGAAGAATGCACTGCCCTCACTCTGGACGATTGTCGGGATCGAGGTAGGTACGCTCCTTGGTGGAGTGATCATTGTCGAGCAGGTCTTTGGCTGGTCGGGGATCGGCTGGCTTGCCGTACAGGCTGTCAATAACCGTGACTATCCACTGGTGCTGGGGGTCGTACTAGTAATTGCAGCTGGCTTTGCGCTGATCACGCTGGTGACCGATCTTGGCTATACCTGGCTCAACCCGGAGTTACGCCACCAATGAGTACTACCTTATCTACCCTCGGAGCGATGAAGGGCTACCAGTACGTCCGGCGGCGACTACGCTCGCTCTCACTCTCGACGCTGCTGGTGCTGGGCTGGATGCTACTCCTCACGCTGATGATCGTGGTGCCACAGCTGTTGACCCAGGCTCCACCCGATCGCATGGCACCAACCGAGCGTCTACAGGGTCCGAGCATGACCCATCTGCTCGGTACCGATGAGTTTGGGCGCTCGATCGTAAGTCGGGTCATCTATGGTGGACGCACCTCACTGCTGATCGCGTTGAGTGCCGTGCTACTGGCCGCACTGCTAGGCGTGCCACTCGGTACCCTGGCAGGCTACTATGGTGGCTGGGTCGATACGCTGATCATGCGTTCTCAGGATGCCCTGCTCGCCTTTCCAGCCATTCTCTTCGCCATCTTGCTCATCGCCACCTTTGGCCCCTCACCAGTCAATCTGGTCTTGACCATTGCTATCGTCTATATCCCGCGCTTTGCACGACTGCAGCGCGGTAGCGTACTCATGGTCAAATCGCGCCAGTACGTTGAGGCCGCCCATGCATGTGGGGTTCCAGCCCGTGGCATTCTGTGGCGTACCATTCTGCCCAATACGCTCTCCCCGCTGATCATTCAGGCAACGCTCAGCATTGCGGTTGCCATACTGATCGAGGCCGGATTGAGCTACATGGGCTTGGGTATCCAGCCACCTGACGCCACGTGGGGGGTAATGCTCAAAACAGCCCAGACCTACCTCCGTCTCGCGCCACACTACGTATTGGCTCCGGGTATCTTTCTCTTCCTTACCGTGCTGAGCATGAACCTGCTCGGCGACTGGTTACGCGACCGGCTCGATCCACGGGCGCGCTGAGAGGGTTGCAATGCCACCGATCGATCTACTGATTCGTCGCGCTCGGGTTATTGACGGGAGCGGCTGCCCCTGGTTCTTTGCTGATGTCGCCGTCTCTGGCGCACAGATTGTTGCGGTAGGAGATCTTCGCGATCAGACTGCACACCAGATCGTCGATGCTGATGGGCGCTACCTCTGCCCAGGTATGATTGACGTGCATGTCCATAGCGATCTGCGGCTGCTGGAAGACCCCGATTTTCCGGCGGCAACCGCTCAGGGAGTGACGACGCACATTATCGGGCTGGATGGAATCTCCTATGCGCCCCTCTCACGAGCGGCGCGTGAGCATATGCGTCGCTACTTCGCTGCAGTCAATGGTGATCCGGCGCTCGATTGGGACTGGAGCGACGTGGCCAGCTACCTGCGCCGTTTCGATCGACGAGTAGCGCTCAATGTTGCCTACCTGGTTCCCCATGGGAGTGTGCGCCTTGAGGTAATGGGGCTGGAAGCACGCCAGCCGAGTGGGGCAGAGTTGCGGCGTATGCAGCAGCTGATCGCTGAAGCCATGGAGCAGGGTGCCCTTGGCCTCTCGACAGGTCTCGAGTATCTGCCAGGAGCCTACGCCGATACGGCCGAACTGGTCGCCTGTGCGCATCCCGTGGCTGCACGTGGCGGAATCTATGTGACCCACATGCGATCGTACACGGATCGGGTTGCTGCCGCGGTGGCGGAGACGGCAACGATCGGACGTGAGGCAGGGCTCCCAGTGCACATCTCCCACTACAATGGCCCCGCTGATCTGATGCTCGGGTTAGCCGACGCAGAGCGGGCAGCAGGGGGAGATCTCACCTTCGACAGCTATCCATACCTGGCGGGTTGTACGGTGCTGAGTATGGTTGCGCTACCGCACTGGGTTCAGGAGGGAGGTATTGATACTACTGTGGCACGTCTCCGTGACCCAGCTATCCGGATGCGCCTCCGCGAGCACTTTGCTACACTGCCTTTCCGTTGGGACGACCTGCAGATCTGTAATACCGGACTTCCGGAGCAGCAACGCTATGAGGGTATGCGCATCAGCGCAGCGGCACGGTTGGCAGCGCAGCCGGTGGGCGACTTCGTCTGTGATCTGCTGGCTGATGCACAGCTGGCAATCGCGGTGATTGTCTTCCATACCTATCGTAATGAAGCGGATGTGCGGCGAATCATGCTCCATCCTGCCCATATGGGTGGAAGTGATGGAATTTATGCTGGTAGTCACCCCCATCCGCGTGGCTTCGGTACCTTCGCACGCTACCTCGCGGTCTATGCCCGCGACGAGCAGGTGATCAGGTTGGAGGAGCTTGTACGCCACCTGACTTGGCATCCCGCGCGTCGCTTTCGTCTGGCGCAACGCGGGTTGATAGCACCGGGCTTTGCCGCTGATCTGATCATGTTCGATCTCGATCGGATTGAGGCTCGCGCTACTTATGCCGAGGGGGCACAACTCGCTGCAGGTATGGACCTGGTGCTTATTAATGGTGTTATTGTCCTTGTACAGGGGCTTCCGACTGGGGCGCGTCCAGGGCGATCGCTCTACGGCCCGGGCTACCGAAGCCACCCGTAGAGTTAATAGTGTGTCCAGAAAGGGAGGCAAGCTGAGCATAGTTGCCCCCGGCATTGGTCGTCCTATACTACTCCCCTGAACCGTTGAACTACTAAAGGTGGCATACTGAACTGCAATTAGATGACGAGGTGGGACTGATGAGTGACGAGACTGGACAGCCAAGAGCCTGCTAGGCTTAGGGTTCGAAACCCTCCGCGGCGAGACGCGACCACGGTAGCCTAGACATCGCGATGATGCCCCACTAGCGCGGTGGCACCACATAACGAACATGATGTCTTGTCGACAACCTGGCCCAACACGTCGTAATCGTGGTTCATGACCATGCAAGATCGTGAGTAGGCCGAGCTTGTGCGCAGGCATGACTGAGCTTTCGTTCAGCGTGCCACTTCGATGACGAGGTCACTTGGCATTGCCACGGGCGGCGCGATCCGCGATCGCACCTGCTGGAGCGCCTCCTCCTGCGCTTCAGCCACGGTCGTGCTGCTGAGCAGCAGGTCGTGTATGATGCCGCACGATGCTGCCACCCAGCGTCCTGGGTGGGCGATGTGGCGGAAGATCTGCAGGCGCACGCTGTCGATGTTGGATACTGAAGACGAGGAAGGGGAGTTTCTCGTCAACGGATCCTTGGGCATACTGCCACTTGCTCTCGATGGCGAGACCACGGGGCCAGTGGGGAGCCCCGGTGATGACGAAGTCGGCCAGGGCTGGGGTGCCGTAGATGGTCGTACCGACGAGACACTGGCGAACCACGTGGCGCGGGGGAGCCTGGTCGAGCTCGATCAAGCCTAGGGGGTGCTGAACGGTGGCGATGGTCGTTGTCGTACGGCGCGGCGGGGCGTACTCCTGGTAGCCACGGCCACGGAGGGTACCGAGAATGGTAGCTTCTGCCGTGAGACCAGTGCGCTCGGCGCGTAGCGCTTGGGA
>CAIWUD010000259.1 GCA_903915775.1 uncultured Chloroflexota bacterium
AGTTGGACGATCTGCCCAGTGCGTTGACCTTCAAGGGCCGAGATGAACATAATTGGTGCGTAGTCGATGAACTTGAAGGCCTGGCGCACCTGTGCCTCAAAGGCGTTGTAGGTCTGGTTATCTTTCGTGATCGCGTCCCACTTGTTGACCAGAATGGCGACCCCCTTCTTTGCCTCGAGGATCATGCCGGCAATGTGGGTATCCTGGGCAGTTACACCCTCCGTGGCGTCGATAAGCAGCATGGCCACGTCACAGCGCTCAATGGCGCGGAGGGCACGCAGTACGGAGTACTTCTCGATACCCTGCTCGATCCGACCAGAGCGACGGATCCCAGCGGTATCGATCAGGGTCACCGGCTCGCCATGCACGGTAATCGTGGTATCGATGGTATCACGGGTAGTTCCAGGCAGACTGGAGACCACCGCCCGTTCGGTGCCGAGCAGCCGGTTCAGCAGGCTCGACTTCCCCACGTTAGGCCGCCCGACGATGGCGATACGAAGGTGCTGCTGCTCCTCGGCACTCTCGTACCGGGTAGGGAAAATGGTGACCAGGCGATCGAGCACGTCACCGGTACCGATGCCGTGGAAGGCACTCATCGGGATGGGATCGCCCAGGTTCAGGGTATAGAACTCAACGGCGTCGAGTTGACGCTCAAGGCTGTCGGACTTATTCACCGCCAGCACAACCCGTTTGGCCATCGGGCGTAAGATCTCTGCAACCTCGGCATCGGCACTCGTCAGCCCTGCGCGACCATCAACCATGAAGATGATCGCATCAGCCTCGTCAATAGCCAGACGGGCCTGGCTAACCGTACGGCGCCGCAGTTCGCCCTCGGGCAGACCCTGCTCATCGGCACCGAAGAGCAGGCCAGCGGTGTCGACTACGGTAAAGTCGTGACCGTTCCAGAAACTCTCGCCATAGAGCCGATCACGGGTGGTACCGGGGAGATCCTCGATGATTGCGCGCCGCTCACCGATCAGCCGGTTGAAGAAGGTTGATTTACCGACATTGGGCCGCCCAACCAGGGCGACAATAGGCTTCGACATAAGGACTATACCTCCAGGGCGCCACATCGGCGCATACTGAAGGAGATTATACCATTTCTCTCCGGCTACGCCCCGCATACAACGAGGAGTAATTGTTCACACTTCTTCCTGGCGGAACCAAGGTTGGGTTGGGGGTTTTTGTGGATGGCTGCGCCCTCCACACCTCCCGTACGCCGGTCACTAGGCAACTCAGGGTCGCACCTCGTCCAGCGTCTCCGCAGGAAGGCCACGGGGAGGCAATGCTCGAATGACCACCCGCTGCGAGAACTTCTCCGGGCCACGGGCCGGCCAGCAGGTCACCATGGTGACCTGTTCATCGTCGGTCGGCGCGATCAGCCGAGCATTCTCAACCTGCTGCTCAGGCGAGACACCCTGCTCTGGTACGACGAGCCGTTCACTCACGGTGTAGAGGTAGCGTCGCCCCTGGCTATAGAGGATCACTGGGTCGCCCACGCGAAGGTAGAAGAGATCGCGGAAGACCTGTCCAAAGCCCCCAACATGGCCGGAGAGGACGATATTACCACCCTCACCAGGGTTCGCTGAGCCCTTATGTTGACCCACCGCAAATTCGGCAACCTGCCAGACAGCGACTCGCAGCCCATCCTGCTCAATCAGATCCCAACCAACCTCGATGACCTTCGCATCAACCTTAATCGTGGGCAGGATCAGACGCTCAACCGTTGATCGCTGAACGACCGGGGCTGGCTCGGCCACAGAAACAGGCTCAGGGGGGGCATCCCGTGTGGCCGGAGCGCGTGCGAAGCTAGGTTGGAGCGTCGGTGCTACGTTCAGCTCAGGATCGGAGATCAGGATCGGGGCCACCTCAATCAGACTGTCGCCCCGTGCGGCCTCGCGCTGGAACGCCACATAGCTAGACACTCCACCAACATAGGTCAGCAGGTAGAGACCCGCGAAGATCAGCAGATTGCTGAGCACCCAACGCAACTGCTCTCCACGCGACGGTACCTGGATTGGGCGAATCGGCCTAGCTGAGGATGAGTTCATGCGCGGCAACCCAGACGGTGACGTGCAACGAGCCACTCCTGAACAGAACTTCAGGCAACACTTGGCAGTTCGCCGCCGTTGAGACGAGCAAAGATGGCCCGCAGCAGGAGGAGATCCTCATCGGAGATGCGCGCAAGGGTCTGGTCAGTAGGGGTGGTCGCCTCCGTGAGGAGCAACAACGCCCGCAGGGCCGTGGGCGCTGCAGTCTCACTGAATCCATCGCTCTGACGAGTTGTATGGAGGTGGGGCTGATGGGTCGGTATATTTGAGTGCACAGGAGTCATGGAACATCCTTGGGAGATCACGCAGCCGAAACGGACCATACCAAAGGCTAAGGGCCTTGCTATGAGTAGTGTATGCGTTCAGCCTACGGACGTCAAGAGCAGAGTGAAGCCGTGGTTGTTCGCACTTCTCCTGGAGCGAGGGCGTCTCGCCCTCGTGGTCCCCCGTATGGGTAACCCCCTGTGGTTACCCTACCGTTGGGGTAAGGATGGTTCACAGTTCTCGAAAACACCGAGCAGGCGCTCGGTGATCCCAGGGTAACGTGACCAGCGTGCGGGAGGCGTGGAGGGCTGCGCCCTCCACAAAAAATCAACCCAGCCCTGGTTCTGCCAGGGGAAGGGTGAAGCGTTACAGGAGCTCTGCTAGGGTAGCACAGATATAGGTCGGCTGATGGGGTGCACTGGCCAGATCGGCACGCGTACTATCGCCAGTGAGTACGAGGAGCGTAGCCATCCCAGCCTGGGCACCCATGGCGATATCGGTCATGAGCCGATCGCCCACCATGATGCAGCGCTCGGGTGGCAGTTGGAGGAGTGCGCTTACCGTGCGGGCCATGATCGGCGAAGGCTTCCCAACATTCACCTCGCAGCGCGTATTCGTACAGGCCTCGATGGCGGCAATGATCGCGGCGGCATCAGGCTCGCCACCACCGGGCACCGGGCAGAAGCGGTCGGGGTTGGTCGCCACCAGCCGTGCTCCGGCTCGAATGGCATCGAAAGCCACCTGGAGTTTATGGTAGGTGAAGCTGCGATCGAACGAGGCCACAACAATATCGATCTGGCCAGCCTGCTCACTCAGCGGAAAGCCAGCTGCCGCCAATTCCGTGATCAGCGGTGTCTCGCCACAGACGAAGAGGGTGGCTCCTGGGGCATGCTCGCGTAGCCACTCAACCATCACGTGCGAGGAGTTGATCACTTCGCCGAGCTCGGCCTCTAGGCCGAGGGCGCGTAGTTTCGTGACATACTGCTCACGGGTACGGGTCGGATTGTTGGAGAGGAAGGCGATTCTCCGCCCTTCAGCTCGTAGGGTGGCGAGGAGCTCTGCGGCAGCGGGGAGGAGTTGGTCGCCGAGGTAGATGGTTCCGTCGAGGTCGAAGATGTAGCCGTCGTAGCGTGGTATGTGCATAAGTAGTTGACCTTGTGGGTGGCATTCAATATTGGCTACGCCAACTTGATGGTCTGGCAGCACCAGAGCTAGGTTAGGGGTTTTCGTGGAGAGCTTCGCCCTCCACACCTCCCCGGAAGTTAGGAGGTTTTGCGGAGCGCTACGCCCGCCATGCCTCAGGGTGGACTCCCATGGGCAGGTCAAGCGTAGCGCTCCAGAGCCTGTTTCACCAGCTGCAGGAAACCGTCAGCAGTCGCACCGTCGGTGATCCGATGGTCGAAGGTGAGTGAGAGGTAGCAGATAGGACGAATCGCGATCGAGTCGTCATCCCCATGGCTAACGACGACGGGGCGTTTCACCATCGCACCAACACCGAGGATAGCAGCCTGAGGCTGATTGATGATCGGTGTCGCAAAGATGCTGCCACTCACGCCATGGTTGGTGATCGTGAAGGTACCGCCCTGCGTCTCATCGGGCTGCAGGCGCCGCGCACGGGCCCGTGCACTCAGATCACCTACGGCGCGCGCCAGGCCCAGGAGGTTCTTCTCATCGGCATCACGGATGACTGGTACGAGTAGACCCTCATCAAGGGCGACGGCCACGCCAATATGTACCTGCCGGTTGAGGAGGATACCCTGGGTGGTGAAGCTCCCATTCATAATCGGCACCTGCCGCAACGCACTGGCTGCAGCCAGGACGAAGTAGGGGGTATAGGTGAGGCGGACGCCCTGGCGTGCGAAGTTGCTCTGGTGGGCAGTACGGTGGGCAACAACCCGGCTGAGATCGACCTCCATCACCGTAGTGACATGGGGTGCAGTGCGTACCGAACGCTCCATGTGCTCGGCAATCGAGCGCCGCATCGGTGAGAGTGGCAAGAGCTCACGATCAGCGGGGAGTGGGGTGGGCGCGGGGGTGGGCGCTGGCGTCACCACTGGCGCGGGGGATGGTGCGACCTGCGCCGTGATGACCCGGAGGAGATCCTGGCGCGTGATCCGCCCATGGCGGCCGGTACCGGTGATCGTGGCGGGGTCGAGTTTATGCTCGGCGAGCATCCGCTGCACTACGGGCGAGAGAAAGCGTTTCACCTGTACCGGCTCGGTGGGCATAGCTTGAACGGCTGTAGCCACTGGCGTAGGAGTTGCTGGCAAGCTCGCGGTCGGCTGAGCTGTACCAAGTCGAGCGATGACCGTACCGACAGGCACGGTCTGCCCCTCAGCAACGAGGATTTCGAGGAGCGTACCGGCACTAGGAGCGGGAAGCTCACTATCAACTTTGTCGGTGATCACCTCGAGGAGTAGCTCATACTTCGCAACAGGGTCGCCAGGCCGCTTCAGCCACCGCCCGATTGTCCCCTCGGTCACACTCTCACCCAGTTGAGGCATCTTAATCTCTATGGTCACACAACCCTCCATAGCTCGATACTCCCACCCGCTCCAGAGCCCACAGCTAAACCGTAGGGTACCCCAACATCCTCTACCTGTTCACCATGTCTATGCTACAATGCCAAACGGAAGAGCGTCCTGAAAGGAGGCAACACCTTGGATGACGATCTACGGCGCCGTATGGTTCACGGTCTGATCAATCTCATGTTAAGTCTTGCTGCCGCCTGGCTAGCAACCTACCTGACGAACAAGATTCTTGGTGCCCCCGAAGAGCCGAAGCGGCTCAATGCTTGATGCGCGGACTATCCCAGTGCACGCAGGCGCAGCGCGGCCTGTTCAGGCGTAATATCACGTTGTGGTTCACCCAGCAGCTCAAAGCCAACCATGAACTTGCGCACCGTTGCCGAACGTAGCAGGGGTGGCAGGAAGTGAGCGTGGAGGTGCCAGGCCGGATCGAGCGGCTGCCTGGTGGGTGCCTGGTGAAAACCCATCGAGTAGGGAAAGGCAACCTGGAAGAGACAGTCGTAGCGGGTGGTCAGATCCTTGAGCAGCTGTGCGAGTGCGTCGCGCTCAACTGGATGGAGTGCTGCAAGGTGAGGTACGGGGCGACGGGCAATCAGCAGCGTCTCGAAGGGCCAGACAGCCCAGAAGGGCACGAGGGCGACAAAGTGGTCGTTGGCGCAGACAAGACGCTCGCCGCGCTCCAGTTCCAGTGCAAGATAGTCAGACAGCAGCGTTCGCCCCGTCTCTTCAGCGTAGCGGCGCTGGCAACGATCTTCACGTGCCACTTCGCCGGGCAGAAAGCTTGTAGCCCAGATCTGACCGTGGGGGTGCGGGTTTGAGGCCCCCATCAGCGCACCACGGTTCTCAAAGATCAGCACGTGGCGCACCCACTCAAGGGCACTCAACTCGAGGTAGTGCTCGGCCCAGGTGTCAACAACGGCACGGAGTGCTGTAGGGCTGAGTTGCCCGAGGCTCAGATCGTGGCGTGGTGTGTAGCAGACCACCCGACAGAGGCCACGCTCAGCCTGAGCCAGAAGGAGCGGCGGTGCCGTAGGCTCCAGGCGCTCAACCAGTTCGCCCTCTGGTACGTCGGGTAGGAGTGCGGCAAAGTCATTCTCGAAGACAAAGGTAGTGGTGTAGTCGGGATTGAGCTGATCACCAGCACGCTGATTACCCGGGCAGAGGTAGCAGTGCGGATCGTAGGCCGGACGCTCCTCAGGCGGTAGGGGCTCCACTTGGCCTTGCCATGGCCGCCGCGTGCGATGGGGCGAGACCACTACCCACTGATCACTCAACGCGTTGTAGCGCCGGTGCGGATGCTCGTTCAGGTTGAACACAGAGTCTCCCTCAGCGATGGTATGGTAACGATGGGTGCGATTGTACCACGCCACGTCGATACGATGGTACAGAAGTAAGGAGGTCAGACTATGGGTATCTTCACCCTCTTCAACGACATCAAGCGTATTGTACGCACGCCAACCCTTGAGGAGGAGAGCCTCCGAACCATTTTTGGCGATGTCAAACTCGATCTGACCCGTGCACCGTTGCGTGACGGCAACCATACCCTCGATCTCCTGACCATTTTTGGCGACATCAAACTACGCGTTCCCGAGCAGTTTGGACTGGCGCTCAGTACACGTACGATCTTCTCGGTTGTCGAAGTTGAGACCCAATCAACTGGTGAAGAGGAGCGTCCGGGCAACGGAACTTGGGTAAGTCCAGGCTTCGATCAGGCGACGGTGCGTATCTCTATGCGCATTGAGGGTTTCTTTGGCGATGTCACCATTGTGCGCGTCGCAACACCACCCGTAGCAGACGCGACAGCCACTGGTGGGTACGAGGGCGAAACGCAGCAACTTTGACCTTCGGGAACCCGCCGCAAGCCGCCGCCCTTTCGGACATGCGGGTAGGCAGGTTTCTCGCAGGCTTGAGCCCGTGCGGAGTGCTCACCCATGCCCTAGCGCAGAAATAGCTCACTGACATGGATGTGGTGCTGATCCATCGGTCGCTTCTCGTACACCTCGATCCGCAACTCACTGACGAGTAGTGGCTCGGTGCGGAGCAAGACTTCGATCAGTTGGTCTCCCTGCACTGAGCCATAGTCCTGCTCAACACTCACGATCTCGCCATCGACAGTTGTCGCGCTCACCTTCACAACGAGTTGCATTTCCCAGGCGTAGAGTGCCACTCCCCCAAGGCTACGAGGCGTTGGGAAGGTGATATTGATCTGCAGGGGGTTTGCCCCCTTGCCACGTAACACACTCTCGCGGGTACCGTCCACGAGATCCGCCGCTCTGCCAATATCAGCGATCGAGTGGCGCACCGGCACCTGCTCACCATCGAGGAGCAGGGTATCATCAACCAGGACACTATCAGCTGCCCGCTCGGCGGCGAGGATCGCATCGAAATTTTCGGCATAACGTAGATGCACGAAGAAGAAGCCCGGTCGCCCATCAGGGTAGCGTATCACCCGCTCTGGCTCATCCATTAACAGCTTCCCACTGCTCGCGACGCGCTCATACTCCTCGGCCGAGAGTACGAAGAGTTCATTAGGTGAGATATCCTGACGGCGCTGAAGGTAGCTATTGACACCTGCCATCCGTACTCGTTGCTGCGCTTCGGGTGCAAGAAAGAATGAGATGAAGGCATTGCTGTTGTTCGCCCAGTCGGGCGAGATCACCAGGTTTGCGGTCGGATCGGCTGCGAGGCGTGTCTCAGCCTCATCGAACAGTTGTGACGCACCCCACTGCATGCCGTAGAGACCATAATCGCGAAACCAGGTCGGCCCATCGAGCAGTGCCGTCCGCAACAGTAGCCCGTTCAGGCCAATCAAGCTGATCGCCAGAGAAGCAGTGATCACCGCATGGGGCACCCTGTGACGGAGCAGCGCAACGATCGCCTCCAAGCCGATACCGGACAGCAGCGCCGCAGGCACGACCATCGCCAGAGCACGGTAGTTGTGCACACCCACCAGTGAGGCGGAGAATGGCGCTGCCAGTACCGCGATCAGCACCGCACGGTGGATGGAGGAGCGCCAGTTCCTCAGGCAGATTAGCACACCAACTGCAATGAGTGGCAGAAAGATCAGCGGGATGTTGCCCCAACCGAGCATGACATGTCGATCCAGATCAACACCGTTGGGTACAAACCAGAAGTTCGGCGAGAGGCCCTGCAGGTAGTTTTGTCCAAACTGAACTATCTTCTCTACCGGCGTCATTTCGCTAAGCCAGTAGCTCCGTAAGTTCCGTAGATGCTCATCAACCGCATCTGGCGTGGTGAGCCGAAAGCGCACGTAGGGTACTGCAACCAGGAGTGTCGCGATGACAGCAGCTATCGCAAGCCGTGGGCGTGCCCGCAAGGTTTGCCAATGGTACGCCATATCGGAGAAGAGCAGCAGGCCGCTTACGAGCATCACCCCCTGACCGTTGGTGTAGCTGTAGAATGTGGCCGCCCCGAGGAGGATCGCTGCGATGAGGAAGCGTGGTGCGACCATGCGGTACAGCAGGTAGGTGCAAAGGAAGCCTGCATAAAATGAGACCATCATCACCGTTTCAAACGCCGTGCGGGAGTGGAGAAACCAGACTGGCATCGCTGAGAGGGCTAGTGCACCAGCCCACCAGAAACTGTTCTTGAAGATAATCTTGAGCGTCAGTGCGACGCCCACAAGCGCCAACACGCTCACGAGCACAGAGATGAGGCGTGTAGCGAAGACTGATGTGCCGAAGAGCGTGCTCCCAACCAACTGGATGTAGACAGATAGGCTCAGGCTGTACTTATCGACATTGCGAAAATAGGTCGGTAGTAGCACACCATCGATCTGAAGGCCGTTACGCACAAGAGTCTGAGCCAGATTCGTCTGTATTGCCTCGTCGCTGAAGAAGTAGATCGGGAAGGCTGTCAACCCAGTGAGCCGTGTCAGCAGATAGAGAAGAACCAGACCGCCCAGAATCTCCCAGTCAATACGGGACAGCTGTTTGGCTAAAATCATGCACTGCCTCACGTAGGGGGTTGATGAAATGTAGCCTCAGGAGTTTGGAGAACAGCACGTGCACAGCGCGAGGTACGTGTTCATTCCTAAGATAGGCTCACGGCAAGGCGCGCCAGGGCCAAGCAGAAGCCTCGTGGTCGAAACATCCGTACGCTCAGCAGGGGTGTGAATAGCTACGATGTGAGGTTACCGGAGTGTTGGAGCAGATATAAGTGCTGCTGAATTTGCTACATGAACGCAGAATTTTTACACATATAAAAGCCAACTGAGGTATTTTTAAGATTGTAGCATAAAATATACGGTACTGCTCACACAAGAACCCGCCTGGGTATAGCTCGTTCTGTCGAACTGAAGCCCTCCACTACGGGTGTAAAGGCGTTTACGCCAACAGAAGGAGCGTATGCAAGCCCTTACGTCGCACCCAACCGAGCTGGGTCCGTTCAGCCCATGGTACTGATGACCCCGAAGAGCGTGAGCCCTGCAAGGATTGGTACGCTCAGATTGTCACTACCGTGGGGCGAGACCGACTCGGCGGCTGAGGCGACCATGGCGCCGACGAGGGCTGCCACGACGGCTGTGCTCCCACTGACCGGAGCAGTGAGTGGTGCCAGGGGTGAGCCGGGGAGCAGCAGCAGTGTGAGGAACATCGCCGTAAACGAGGCTAAGAGCATCGCCGCCGAGCCTTCCCACGATCGGGTGCCCCCCAGGATGGTGTAACGATGGCGTCCAAAGCGTCGTCCGATCAGAGAGGCCATGGAATCGCCCCAGGTCATCGCCATCGTGCCGGCTACAGCGATGTAGCCACGATCATCGGGGGTGCCAGTGCGCCAGAACGCCAGAAAGAGTAGGGTGATGGAGAGGGCAAAGTAGACCGTGCCCGGAGTGCTGTCGGCAGCATCCATGGCGCCTAAGAGCTTGTAGCGCCAGAGGAGGTAGTTGATCACGATGAAGGTCGCAAAGGGGATGACCCCAATGTACCAGTTCTCGAAGAGGGCTACGACCCCAAAGACCCACATTCCAGCACCAATGTGCACGATTTTGCGGGTGAAGTCCTGCGGGTAGCCGCGCCAGCGGCGGATGAGCTCGGCGAGGAGGAGCAGGCCGCCAGCGTAGGTGTACGAGAGCCCCAGGCCGATCCAGTCTCGAGTTGTCATAGCAGTAGGTAGAGTTGAGAGCGATGTCAGGCCCAAACTATACCGCTTCCGAGGGCGCGCGTCAATGGATTGGTGAATCGTGCCTGTTCTCACTTCTCCCTGGCGGAATCATGGTTGGGGTAACTGTTCACAGTTGGGGTAAGCCAACGGTAGGGCAACCACGGGGGGTTGCCCATACGGAGGGCGCCACGAGGGCGAGACGCCCTCGCTCCAGGAGAAGTGTGAACAGTTACTGGTTAGGTTGGTTTTTTTGTGCAGGGCTGCGCCCTCCACACCTCCCGTACGCTGGTCACGCTGATCTGAGCCATGCCCTACCGTGCCCTACTGGCTCTGGGGGGTGACATACGCTTCCACCCGCAACGATACGGTCCTGGAGGCGCCATCGTCGCCCATGGTAACGCCATAGAGGGTGTCGGCACCTTCAATGGTACCCCGATTGTGGGTAATTAAGATACACTGCGTCTGCCTGGCCAGTTGGCCAAGTGCATCGCGGAAGCGCCCAACATTCGTCTCATCAAGGGCCGCATCGGTTTCGTCGAGGATGCAGAAGGGGCTAGGATTGACCGTGAGGATGGCGAAGAGGAGTGCTGCTGCAGTGAGGCTCCGTTCACCACCCGAGAGCAGGTTGATGTTCTGCTGCTTCTTACCGGGGGGACGGGCGACAATCTCAATTCCTTGTTGCGTGCCTCCATGCTGTTCGCCTGTGTTCAGAAGCAGGCGTGCCGATCCACCGCCAAAGAGGCGGGTGAAGCTCCGCTCAAACTCGGCAGCCACGGCCTGAAACGTGGTGATGAAGCGGCTCTGCATGGCGCGATCCAGCTCATCGATCAGCTCGAGCAGGGTACTACTCGCCTTACGGAGATCCTCCACCTGGCTAGTGAGGAAGCGTTGACGCTCAGCCGCCTCTGCATACTCCTGAAGGGCCAGCGGGTTGATCACTCCCAGACGGAGGATCCTGGTCTTGAGCGACTCGATCGCGGCCTGTAGTTCAGGCAGGGTCTGCTCCAGGCCATCAGCGACGACGAGCGTCTCGAGATCGATCCCATCAGCGACGGCCCGCTCGAAGAGTGACTCCTGCCGATCAGTGGCCCGCTGCGCCTCCAGGGCTGCCCGCCCAAGGGCAGCCTCAGTGGCGAGCAGCGTTGCAGTCGCCGGCTGCTCGCGCCCCTCCAGGGCGGTCAGGGCAGCTTCCGCAGCGTGCAGTGCAGCCTCGGCGGGGGCGATGCGCCCACGGAGTGCATCAAGCTCGGCTAGGCGGGCGGCCATGAGGGCTGCGCTGCGTTCATGCTCGACAGCCAGGATCTCGCGTTCAGCCTGTAGGCTAGTACGGGCCTGCCCGTGGGCGGCAACTTGCCGCACGAGCAGGGCCAGGCTCTGCTCGTGGGTCGTCAGCAGGCTACGCCCAGCGCGCAGCCGCCCCTCGGCAATGGCCACTGCGGTGCGCAGGCTAACAAGCTGCTCCTGAGCGACCTGTTGGCTCTGCAGCTCGCTCTCTTGCCGGGTACGCTCTTCAGCTAGAGCTACCTCCGCCTCATGGCTGGCCTGCAGTGCCGCCTGCTGGGCTGCGGCAACCTGGGCCCGCTGCGCAAGCAGGGCTGCCACATCACGATCGCGTTGAGTACGGCGCTGCTCGGCCCAACGCTGCTCCTGCCCCAACTGAGCCTGGCGCCGAGCCGCGGTATCAAGGGCAGTGCGTGCCGCCTCGAGCCGCCGCCCCCCCTCGCGCAGCTGCTGCTCCAGTTCGCGCAAGCGCACACTCCAGCGCTGCAACTCAGCCTCGTAGGTAGCGCGGCGCTGCCCAGCCGCCTCGACGACGGCCCGTGCCCTGGTAGCCTCTTCTGGGAGCTCACGCAGCTCTCGCTCGCGGCGCAACACCCCGCTCTCTTTACTCTGAGCACCACCGGTCACCGAGCCACTACTCTGCACCTGTTCGCCATCGAGCGTCACGATCATCCAGGCCCCGGGGAGGGTACGCAACTCGGTACGGGCGGTGGCAAGATCGCGGACGACGAGCACCCGACCAAGGAGTTGGCGCACGACTGGCTCGTAGCGCGCCTCATAGCCCACCAGATCGGCCGCCACACCTACGACCGCGGCATTGTTGCTCAGAGCCGGACTCCGACGCTCATCCCACCCACGGAGCGAGTCGAGGGGCATGAACGTTGCCCGCCCAGCAGCGGAACGTTTCAACGCGACAATCGCCTGCTCGGCATCCTCCCAGTGATCCACCACGATGTTCTGCAACCGGGAGCCAAGGGCCACTTCGATGGCGATCTCCAGTTCGGCAGGGGTACGAATGATCGATTGGACTAGGGCAAAGCCGGTACGACCTTGACGCTCGGCCCACTGCATCGCCGCACGTACCCCGGCAAAGCTCCCCGCGTAGGATCGGGCCAACCGCGAGAGTGATTCGAGGCGCGCCTCAACATCGGCCAGGTGGCGGCCTGCCGCCGATCGCTCCTCCTCAGCCTGGCTCCGGGCGGCACGGAGCGCATCCAACTGGCGACGCCCCCCCTGCTCTGCAGCGATCGCGGTATGTTGGGCCGCCTCAACCTCGGCAAGCTGCCCCTGCAGAGCGGTATGCTGCTCCTCGGCAGCCTGCAGCTGCTGGGTTGCCTGAGCGAGTGCCGCATCAAGCTCAGCACCTTCACGGGTAAGGCGGGCGAGTTGCTGTTCCAGCTGTTCACCGCGGCTCTGCTGCTCCGCCACACTAGCAGCAGCGCGCAGGGCTTGCTCTTGGGCCCGACGTAGGGCCTGGAGCATGGACTGGTAGGTCTGCTCCCGCTCGGTGCGCAGCGCCTCAGCCTGCTGCAGATGGTGGCGTTGCTCAGCCAACTCCAACTCCGCACGACCAACCTCGGCTAGGGCCTCGCTCCGTTGAGCCTCAAGCTGGGCATGGCGCAGGGCTAACTCGTTCCCCTGACGCTCAAGCTCCTCAGCGCGCCGGGTGAGCGCAGCCGCACGCTCGGCGCTCACCGCCCGCTCACGTTGGGTCACCTCAGCGTACTGGTGCAACTCACTCGCCTGCTGATGGAGGCTGCCGAGCGCCTCACGCTCGCTCCGCAACGCACGACGACGCTCTGCTAACTCAGCTACGAGGGCCACCTGCGTTTCACGAGCCGCAGCGAGCGCATGCTCAAGCTGGCGCAGTTTGTCACGGCTCTGCTCGACCAGCACACCAATCTCATGCCACTGCAGGGCGTAGGCGTGCTGCTGGAGTTGCCGCAACTCGTCGCTCAACTCTTGCTGCTGGCGCGCCTGTGTGGCCTGACGCCGTAGGCTACGCAGGCGCGGCTCAAGCTCAGCAAGCAGATCGGCCACACGCGCCAGATTGGCCTCGGTCTCACGGAGGTGGCGCGCTGCCTCCGCCTTACGCAGTTCGAAGCCCCCGATCTCGGCGGCGTCCTCAAAGAGGCGGCGGCGCTCCTCGGGACGCAGGGTGAGTGCTGCATCAACCAGGCCCTGATTGATGATCGTATACGAGCCACCAAGGGGCTCAGTCACCTCGAGCAGATCGCGGAGGCGCACGCGAGTACGATTGATAAAGTAGTCACTCTCACCGGCGCGGGTCGTGCGCCGGGTGATCGTCACCTCGTGAAAGTCGAGCGGCAAGAGGCGATCGCTATTATCGATCGTGAGCGAGACCTCAGCCAGACCAGCGGGGGCACGACGACCACCACCGGCATAGATCAACTCCTCACTACGCTTACAGCGCAACGCTGCCAATGACTGCTCACCGAGGACCCAGCGCACGGCATCAGCCAGGTTCGACTTCCCTGAGCCATTCGGCCCAACCACAGCTGTGACACCGGGGCGAAATTCAAGGATTGTGCGCCCAGCGAAGGTTTTGAAGCCCTGAATCTCGAGGCGTTTGAGGTGCATACCCACCCACGGTCAGCTACAGCTACGCCAGCCGTTCAAAGATCCCGGCAGCCCCCATACCCCCGCCGATGCACATCGTCACCAGGCCGTAGCGCCCACCGCGCCGCTCCAACTCATCGAGGAGTTGCACCGTCAGCTTTGCGCCAGTGCAGCCCAGCGGATGGCCAAGAGCGATCGCCCCCCCATGAACATTGGTCCGCTCCATATCGAGGCCCAACTCACGGACAACCGCCAGCGCCTGGGCCGCAAAGGCCTCATTGAGCTCGATCAGGTCGATATCCGCAAGGGTGAGCCCAGCCTGCTTCAGCGCTTTGGGGATAGCCACCACCGGACCAATGCCCATCACCTCAGGGGCGACTCCCCCGACGGCAAAACTCACGAAGCGCGCCCGCGGCTTGAGGCCAAGAGCTTCAGCCCGGCTCCGGCTCATCACCAGGAGCGCCGCAGCCCCATCACTCGTCTGCGAACTATTGCCCGCCGTCACCGTTCCGTGCGTCGCAAAGGCTGGCCTAAGCTTAGCCAGAGCCTCGAGCGAGGTATCGGCGCGTGGCCCCTCGTCACGGGTGAAGCTGCTGCTGCGCATTCGTGACGCGCCACCGACCAGTTCGGTCACCTCGATCGTCACAGGGACGATCCCCGCATCGAACGAGCCGGTAGCCTGGGCGTGGAGCGCGCGCTGGTGGGAGCGCAGGGCAAAGGCATCCTGCTCCTCACGACTGATCGTAAACTCACGCGCTACACGCTCGGCCGTCAAGCCCATATTCAGGTAGAGCGCCGGATCGTGCTGAGCCAGGTAGGGGTTAGGGCTGAACTTATTGCCCGTCATCGGCACCATGCTCATACTCTCGGCACCGCCGGCAATCACTACCTCAGATTGGCCAAGCATCACCTGCTGAGCAGCCGTAGCAATCGTCTGCAGACCAGAGGCACAGAACCGGTTGACCGTCACCCCACAGACACTATCGGGCAACCCCGCGCGCTGAGCAGCCACACGGGCCATGTTGAGGCCCTGTTCGCCCTCAGGCATCGCGCAACCCATGATCACATCCTCAACCTCACGCGGATCCAGAGCGGGGACGCGGTCCAGGACCGCCCTCACCACCAGGGCCGCCAGTTCATCGGGGCGCACCGTGCGGAGTGCACCGCGAGGAGCCTTCCCAACAGCGGTACGTGCTCCGGAGACAATCACAGCCTCGTGTAGCATCAGAATCTCCTATCGATTGGGGGGTAGAGAGGAGAACGCCCTCTCAGCAATCCACCCTGCCGCGGGCAGCGGCGAAACGTGCCACTCGGGTACGCCAGCAGACCTCAATTACGGAGTGGCTTGCCCGTCTCCAGCATATGCTTCCCACGGGCGAGGGTACGCGGATCCTTCGCGAGCTCGAGAATCATCGCCCGCTCCAGGGCCATCATGTACTCCTCATCCACCCACTGCGGGCTACTGAGCTCACCTCCGGCGAGGACATAGGCTAACTTATCAGCAATGACCTGGTCGTAGGGGCTGGCGTAGCCACCCTCGGCCATCTGGTAGAGGCCAACGCGCAGCAGCGCGATGCCATCACGCCCAAGGGCGTAACATTGACCGGCGGTTGCAGGCGGCTGATAGCCAGCCTCGACCAACCTGAGCACCTCACGTTTTGCTTCACCGATCAGGTAGTCTTGGTTGAAGACAATCCGATCGGTTGGACGCAGGTAGCCCAGATCCTTTGCCTCGTGAGCGCTGGTGGCAACCTTCGCCAGACCGATCGTCTCAAAGGCACGCTGCAGGCCTTTGAACGGATCGCCCCCCTGGCGAACGGCCTCGGCCACAAAGCGACGGTTGAGCTCTTTACAGCCACCCCAGGCCGGGATCACGCCAACCCCAACCTCCACCAGACCGATGTAGCTCTCGGCGGCAGCAACGGAGGCTGCGGCATGCATCGTCAACTCGGCGCCGCCACCAAGGGCATGGGCGAAGGGCGCCGTGACCACCGGCTTGGGGCTACGCCGCAGGTCGAGGAAGGCACCCTGCACCAGCGCAATCAACTCGTTGATATCGTCCCAGGCCCCCATCTGCACCGCTGCACCAAAATCATTGAGATCCATCCCCGCCGAAAAGCGCGCACCCTGGTTACCAATCACCATCCCGACCCAGGGCTCCTGCTTCAACAGCTCGATTGCGGCGAGCAGCAACTCAATCACTGCACCACCCAGCGAGTTAGCCTTCGAGTGAATTTCGAAGCAGAGCACCCCATCACCGAGATCAATCAGACTGGCCGACGCATTACCCTGGACGAGATGGCCAGCCTGCTTCAGCTCAGCGAGGTCGATCGCCCGCGGATCACGCTCCATCAGTTCATAGTGATCACGGGCAACATTGTAGGCAGCACCATCACGGTAGAAGCGAGCCGCCTCACCACGGGCAAGCAGGCGATCAACCCAGGCGGGCAGAGCAAGCCCCTGGGCGCGCATCAGTTCAGCACCTTCGGCCACACCAAGGGCATCCCAAATCTGGAAGGGGCCGAGTTGATGGGCAAAGCCCCAGCGCATAGCACTATCCACATCGGCCACACTATCAGCGATCTCGGGCAGGCGCCGGGCAGCGTAGGCAATCATCGGCAGCGTGGCCAGGGCAACAATTGCCGCACCACGATCATCAGGATGCTCGGCAGCGCGGCGCAGCATAAAGCGCAGGCGCTCGGTCAGATCTTTGCGCTGCTTCGCTTCGCGGATAAAATCGTCAATCGCTGCACTAGTGTGGGGGGGCAGATACTCCATGCGCTGCAGATCGAGGGTGTGAAACTCACGCTTCCCAGCGACCTTCACCTCTTTGTAAAAGCCCTGGCCAGACTTCTTCCCGAGTTGCCCAGTGGCGACCATCCGTGCGAGGAGATCGTTGTCGGTGTAGACCTCACGACTCTCGTCATCCGGAATGACCTTGTAGACGTTCTGGGCAACGTAGTGCATCACATCGATACCCACCTGATCGAGGAGACGGAAACTGGCCGTGTTGGGGCGGCCAATCAGCGATCCCGTGAGTGCATCAACCTCCTCGACACGGTAGCCATGGGCGAGCGTGGCGTTAATCATGACCTGGCCGGCATAGCTGAAGATACGATTGCCGATAAAGTTGGGGCGATCCTTACAGATTACCACCCCCTTCCCCAGGCTATCCTCGGCAAAATGGCGGAAGGCCGCAACTGCAGCGGGGTCACTCTCACTCCCCGGGATGATCTCGAGCAGTTTGAGGTAGCGCGGCGGATTGAAGAAGTGCGTACCGAAGAAGTGAGCCCGAAAATCGGGGCTACGCCCCGCGGCGATCAGCGCAATGGGGATACCGGATGTGTTCGAGGTGACGAACGAACCCGGTTTGCGCACCGCCTCAATACGCTCCATCAACTCCTGCTTTGGCCCAAGTTGCTCGATGATCGCTTCAACGATCCAGTCGCAATCGGCCAGTTTGGCAAAGTCATCCTCGGTGTTACCGAGCGTGATCAGCTCAGCACTCCGCTCATGGTAGAGGTTGGCAGGACGAGCCTGGCGCATGCGGTTGAAGCCACTCTGGACAATCCGATTACGCACAGCGGGGTGGGCCAAGCTGAGCCCCTTCGCCTCCTCCTCGGCAGTCAGTTGCGTGGGCGGAACGTCAAGCAGAAGGACGGGCAGACCCGCCCCAGCCACTAGGCCGGCTATGGCGGCACCCATCGTGCCAGCGCCGATAACGGCGACACGCTTCATCTGGTGCGGCATCAGGTCCTCCTTGACCAGTCATAGGAGCATTTACACGTTAGGGATGTTTCGTTTGCGGCTGCGCCAGTTTGACCTTCTGGCGCGACCAGGGCTGGGTTGGGGTTTCTCGCGGAGGGCTGCGCCCTCCGCACCTCCCACTCGGCTGCGCCAGTTTGACCTTCTGGCGCGACCAGGGCTGGGTTGGGGTTTCTCGCGGAGGGCTGCGCCCTCCGCACCTCCCGCAACGAGAGGTACCTCACGGATGATACCACATACACCCACCCATCCGCATGGGCGACCGTATCTTTTGTCACCCAGGAACGGTTATTGAAGGTATCACACGCAAGGTTCGCTCTCCGCGACACCCTGAACCCTACACTCGAGATCATGAGCTCACCCGACAGACGCTACTACCTTGGCTTCAACCTCGTACCCGGGATCGGCCCGGCGCGCCTAGCACGCCTACAGAGCTACTGCGGTTCGCTGGAGGCAGCCTGGCACGCCAGCAGCATCGATCTAGCAGCAGCGGGGCTCGATGCCAGGAGCAGCGCAGCACTCATCGCCACGCGCGCACGCCTCGACCTCGATACCGAGTTAGAGCGTGTAGCAGCGGCCGGAGTAGACATCCTCTGCCTCGATGACGCAACCTACCCCCGGCTCCTCCGTGAGATTCCCGGTGCACCGCCGCTCATCTATGTACGCGGCATACTGGGCGAGGCTGATGACTGGGCAATCGCCATGGTCGGGACGCGCACCCCCACCACCTACGGTCGTGAGGCAGCCTTCCACCTGAGCAGCAACCTAGCCCGCGCCGGGGTAACCATCGTCTCCGGACTCGCCCTCGGGGTGGACACCCTGGCTCACGAGGCGGCGCTCCAGGCTGGTGGCCGTACCCTGGCGGTACTCGGCTGTGGGGTCGATCTCCCCTACCCAGAGCGCAACCGACGCCTAGCCGGGCGCATCATCGAGCAGGGTGCCCTGATCAGCGACTACCCACTAGGAACATTGCCCGTAGCCGCTAACTTTCCGCCCCGTAACCGCATTATCAGCGGACTGAGCCGTGGGGTACTCGTGGTGGAGGCTGGTGAACGCAGTGGGGCCCTGATCACCGTCAGCTTTGCCCTAGAGCAGGGGCGCGACGTCTTTGCCCTCCCAGGCCCGATCTTCTCGCGCCAGAGCGCTGGTTGCAACCAGTTGATCCGTGATGGCGCCGCCCTCATCCGCTCAGCCGAAGATCTTCTCTCCGAGTTAGCGTTGACCAGTGTCGGCATCCAGCACGAAGTACGCACTGCCATCCCCGACGACCCCGCCGAAGCAGCGGTACTGAAACTCCTCAGCCACGAGCCGTACCATATCGATGAACTCAGCCGAACTGCGGGGCTCAGTGCCCACGCCGCCGCCGCCGCCCTGGCCCTCCTCGAACTACGCGGGTTAGCACGCCAACCCGTCCCGCTCCACTACGTCCTGGCCCACTAACCTTACGGGAGGTGGAGTGGACCTAGACCTGGTAGCGCCAGACCCTACCGTCGGCGCAGCCATACGGGAGGTGTGGAGGGCAAGGCCCTCCACAAAAAAAACTCAACCCAGCCCTGGTAGCGCCAGACCCTACCGTCGGCGCAGCCATACGGGAGGTGTGGAGGGCAA
>CAIWUD010000260.1 GCA_903915775.1 uncultured Chloroflexota bacterium
ATCTCTTCGGTGCTGATCCGGAGGTGTTGCGCAGTGCGGTGGGCCGCACGATTGAGGTCAATGGCCAGCCGATTACGGTGATCGGCATCGTCGATGAGAATGGTGGCCCCTTCTCTACCGATGGACGGGTCTTCGCACCGGTGAGTACGGTGCGTCTGCGTCTGGTCGGTGGGCTCGATCTCCCCGGACGTGGCCTACAGATGGATAGCATCCTCATCGGGATTGTGACCGAGCAGACGGTTGATGAGGCCGAGCAGGTCATTGTGCGCACGTTGCGGGCGTCCCGTGACGTCCCCGAAGGTGCGATCAATGATTTCGATATCAACACGCCCACTCAGGCCCTGAGTGTACTGAGTGGCATCAACGGGGCAATTACTGGCTTCATTGCCCTGGTTGCCGGGATCAGCCTTGTGGTGGGTGGCATCGGGATCATGAACATCATGCTGGTCGCTGTCACCGAACGTACCCGTGAGATTGGGGTGCGCAAGGCCCTTGGGGCCTCGGACGGTGATGTACTGGGCCAGTTTGTGCTTGAAGCCCTCGCCCTGAGCATTGTCGGAAGCCTGATCGGCATCAGTGGCGCCATTGGTCTGGTGCTCCTGATCGGTGCCATCGCCGGTATTGCCGCTCCCATCTCCTGGAACGCGGTCTTCATTGCGCTGATCTTCGCCTCCTTCATCGGCATCGGCTTCGGCTTCTACCCGGCGCGCCGGGCCGCCCTGCTCCAACCGATCGAGGCGCTGCGCTACGAGTAGCTACGGGCTCAAGGTTGGGTGAAGTTTTTGGTGGAGGGCAAAGCCCTCCACATCTCCCCGCAGGTTGTCACGCGGATATGAACCACACAGCTCACGAACTACACGAGAGCATTGAGCAGCCAGCACGGTGGCGAGCCCAATCGGGGCGCCGTGCGGCGAGGTCGGCGTGCTCGGGTTGTTCGGCGTAGGGCTGGCGCAGGAGCGTCATCAGCCGCTGCAATGGTGCGAGTTGCCCCTGCTCCGCCTGATCAATGGCCTGCTGAGCCAGGTAGTTGCGTGGGATAAAACATGGGTTAGCGCTATCCATCCGCCGACGGCGCTGATCGGGGCTCAGGTCATCGTGGCGCAGGCGTGCGGCGTAGCGCTCGAGCCAGCTGCTGAGGGCCACCCCATGGGTGTCGCGGGCCTCGGGGCGGTAGAACGCCTCGCCGAAGAGCGTGAGATCGGGGGCTTCCCGATCGAGCCGGGCCAGCGTGCGGAACCAGATCGTCATGTCGAGCTCGGCCTGCTGCATTAGGGTAAAGAGCTCACGGGCCAGGGGCAGATCCTCGGGCTCCATGCGATCGAAGCCTAGTTTTGCCGCAGTCATGGTCCGATTGGCCTCGCTATACGCGTTCGCGTACTGCTCCAGCCCCGCTTCGAGGGGTGCGGTATCGGGGAAGAGGGGCACTAGGGCGTTCGCGAGGCAGGCCAGGTTCCAGTGCGCAATCTGGGGCTGGTAGCCGAAGCGGTAGCGCCGTCCGGTCGCATCGGTTGTGTTGGGTGTCCAGTCGGGGTCAAAGTTGTCGATCCAGCCGTAGGGCCCATAGTCGATCGTCAGGCCGAGGATGGACATGTTGTCGCTGTTCATGACCCCATGGACAAAGCCGACCCGCATCCAGTGAGCGACCATGAGCGCGGTGCGCTCACAGACTGTATGGAACCAACGGCTGCGACGGGTTAGCGGATCACCCTCCAGTTCGGGAAAATCGCGCGCGATGGTGAAGTCGACTAGACGGGTCAAGGTCGTAAGATCCTCGCGCGCGGCAAAGATCTCGAAGTTACCAAAGCGAATGAACGAAGGTGCAACCCGACAGACGATGGCGCCTGGCTCGGGGCGTGGGTTACCATCGTAGAACATATCGCGCACGACCGCCTCGCCCGTTGCAACCAGGCTCAAGGCGCGGGTGGTTGGCACACCCAGGTGGTGCATCGCCTCGCTACAGAGGAACTCACGCAGCGACGAGCGCAGCACGGCGCGTCCGTCGGCGCGGCGCGAGTAGGGGGTCGGCCCAGCCCCCTTCAGCTGGAGCTCCCAGCGTTGGCCATCGGGGGCAATGAGCTCACCTAAGCTGATCGCCCGCCCATCACCGAGTTGCCCAGCCCACTGACCAAACTGGTGCCCACCGTAGCAGGCCGCGTAGGGCCGCATCCCATCGAGCAGCCGATTACCACCAAAGATCGTGGCAAACTCTGGGGTGGCCAGATCATCGGGGGTCAGCCCAAGCATGGCAGCGACTTCAGTCGCGTAGGCGAGTAGCCGCGGCGCGCGAACTGGCGTGGGTCGTACGGGAGACCAGCAGGCTCCGTGGACCTGGCGTGGGCTCAGATCATCGACCGGATCGCCGGGGAGTTCGCTCACGAAGCGATTATCGAAGCGTAGCTGTTTCATACGTCTATCCTTGCGTGAAGTATACCACAGCCCGCTCAGACGAGCTCTGGAAGGGCATGCTTCAACACGAGCCTAGCCGTTTAGTAGTAGCAAGAGTGGGTTAGCGTCCATGGAGGAGGGGTACAGCCATCTTCCCGTAGGCTACCGTTCGGCGTTAATTTGCTTTTAATAGCTAGTTAATTGAGCCTTGATAGCCCATTAATCGGCTTCGACTAGGATGTGGGCGAGGTGTGAAGTGGATCAAGACGGGCCTTGCGCCTAAATATCAAGCTACCTGCTTATGGCTGTGCCAACTCTGCCCGTTCGTCCCAGGATATCGCGTGAGCGTCGTGAACAGCTCCTCTTCCTCCTCCTCGTAGGGCCTAACCTGCTCCTCTTCGCCGTTTTCACCTACTGGCCACTGCTCTACAACGCCTACCTCAGTCTGGTGCGCTGGAACTTCATCCGTCCGCGCAAGCTGTTCGTCTGGTTCGATCAGAAGTTCACGGCGGCGTTACAGGCCAATACCATCCCCGACGTCATCCTGCTCTCTGATGTCTGGTGGTTTGGTTTCTACGTGGCTGGTGCGATCAGTGAGCTTGACAGCCTTGCCATGCAGGCCGATGTCGATTTTGCTGACTATGAGCCGGTTCTCCTCAATGAGGGTAAGCGTCAGAACAAGCAGTTCTGGATCCCGTTTGCTCGTTCGACACCGCTCTTCTACTACAACAAGGATATCTGGGCTGCTGCTGGCCTTCCCGATCGTGCGCCCGAGACCTGGGCGGAGCTGAGTGAGTGGGCACCAAAGCTCGTCAAGAGTGATGGCAACACGTTGACACAGGCCGCTTTCCTGCACCCGAACGGCGCAAGCTACATTGCCTGGCTGTTCCAGGGTGTGGTCTGGCAGCATGGTGGGCAGTATTCGCAGCCGGACTTCACGATGACGATGACCGACGCCAATACGCTGCGAGCGGCACAGTTCTACCAGGATACCGCACGCACGCTGAAGTGGGCGACCCTGTCACAGGATATCAATAAGGACTTCATCGGCGGTGTGGGTGCGTCGATGATGGCTTCCACGGGTGGTCTGGCCGGTATCACTAAGGATGCCCCCTTTAAGGTTGGGGTGGGCTTCCTGCCGAAGGCTGAAAACTTTGGCTGCCCAACGGGCGGTGCGGGCCTGGCTATTCCGTCCGGGACGAGTGACGAGAAGAAGCTTGCGGCAATGAAGTATATTGCCTTCGCGACGAACCCGGAGCAAGCTGGGATCTGGTCGCGTACTACTGGGTACATGCCAGTGCGAGTGAGCACGAAGGAATCTGTAGAGATGCAGCAGTTCTTCAGTGAGAACCCCAATTTCAAGACGGCAGTGGATCAGCTGCCACAAACGCGAGCGCAGGATGCTGCACGGGTATTTGTGCGCAACGGCGACCAGATTATCGGGAAGGGTCTGGAGCGGATCATTGTGAATGGCGAGGCAGCAGACGTTGTTTTTGGTGATGTCAACGGTGAACTCACCAAGGCTGCTGAGCCAATCCTGGAGGATCTGCAGGCTGTTGAGGGGTAGGTTGACCGTCGAAGGCGGTTCCGGGAGGCAAGTCGCCTCCTGGAACCGTCTCTGTCACAGCACAGCTGTGTCAGTGTCTCCGGCAAGTGGGAGATGAAGGATCTCGCGTCGTACTAGCGGTAGTGATGGAAAAAGCCCATGCGCATCGCCCTGATCAGCGAAACATTTCTGCCCAATGTCAATGGTGTTGTCACAACGCTGTGCCATCTCCTCGAGTATCTGCGTGATCATGGTCACGAGGCGCTGCTTGTTGCACCGGAAGGCGCACCCAGCGACTACGCGGGGGCCAAGATCATCCCAATGCGTGGAGTACCGCTGCCAAGTTATCCGGAATTACGTCTTACTCCGCCACAGCTAGGTCTGACGGCCCAGTTACGGCGTTTTAACCCCGATATCGTGCATCTTGCTGGAACAGTCGCGCTAGGCCTGGCCGGGCGTCATGCGGCCCGACAGCTCAGGGTACCGCTGGTGAGCGCTTACCACACCGATTTCCCAGCCTATACCGCACACTACGGGCTTGGGGCACTACGCAGTCTTCTCTACAGCTATCTACGCTGGGTTCACAACAGCTGTCTGGTCACCCTCTGCCCCTCTTCAGCGACGATAAGCAGTCTGCGTGCACACGGTTTCCGTCGTTTACGGCTCTGGGGACGGGGTGTCGATACCGAGCGTTTTCACCCGCGTTACCGTAGCCAAGCGTGGCGCGAGGCGGTTGGTGTAGGTCAAGATGAACGGGTACTGCTCTACGTTGGTCGGCTTGCCCCGGAGAAGCGTCTCGACCTCCTGGTTGAAGCTATTCCGCTCATCCCGAATACGAGACTGGTTTTTGTGGGTGATGGTCCTGCGCGGCCACTGCTCGAACAGCAGTTGCGTGGGGCAGCGGTACACTTTGCAGGCTACCTGCGCGGTGAAGAGCTTGCTACGGCCTACGCGAGCTCCGACCTCTTTGTCTTCCCCTCCGACACTGAAACCTTTGGTCAGGTGATCCAAGAGGCGATGGCCTCCGGACTACCTGTGGTTGCGGCACGGGCCGGTGGGTCGATCGATCTGGTTCATGACGGAACCACCGGGCGACTCTTTGCTCCGGGTAGTGCGGTCGAACTGCGTGCACAGATCGATGAACTCTTAGCCGCACCGCTCTGGGCGCGTGCTATGGGAACGGCGGGGCGTCGCCTCGCTGAACGCCGCTCGTGGCCCCATGTGATCGCCGATCTCCTCCATTACTATACGCAGGCGATCAGCCGCGCCGAGAGACACCAGCACCGACTGCGTGGAAGGCTGATAGTTGGCGAGCGGTAGGCTCCTAGGGGCCGAGTTTCTCTAACAAAAAAGAAGTGCGGGGAGGCCACTCCTCCCCGCACTTCTGTACCATCCGCAGCGATCAAGCGCTCTTATTAGTAGCGGTTACCGTAGCCACCACCGCGGTTGCCGCCACGACCACCGCCGTAGCCGCCACCACCGCGGCTACCACCGCGATCGCGATCCTCAGACTCATTCACACGAATGGGACGACCGTTCATATCCTGGCCATCGGTGGCACGGATGACCGCGCTCACGTCATTCACGTCGATCTCGACAAACCCGAAACCACGTGAACGGCCAGTCTCACGGTCGGTGATCACGCGTGCATTCTGCACTGCACCGTGCGGCGCAAAGATACGAGCTAGATCCTCATCGCCTGCACTCCAGGGCAGGTTCCCAACAAACAACTTCACCAGCATCAGAACACTCCTCGTGCGTTACCGCCTAGCTTCTACGTGACACACAGTCTTTCACTGGTGCCACACCCAACTAAAACGAACCGCCGGCAGCCGACCGTAGCCAGCCGTCTCGCTCCGGCACCACAACGTAACACACCCTTCGCGCGAAGAAGTTTTGGCGACCGACCAGGAGTCTAGCGGAAATCTCTGATGCAGGTCTCGCAGCCATGTGGACGTTGGCAGACAGTAGTATTATAGCATATTTTTTCAGAAGAGCAAGATTTGCTGATGAATTGAGATCACCACCGTTTGAAGTAGGATACAGGGTGTAGCCATCCATAGAATCATCTTTGATAGAGTATAATCGAGGCTGAATCGGCTGACGAGAGACGTGGAGGGCGTAGCCCTTCACCGGTGCTAACGCCAGAGTGTTATACCGGCGCAGCCGATAGCATGAACGTGTACAATCGTAGCTGAAGTGAGTTTGTCATGGATGGTGGCGGGGACCGCGACGCGGTGGATATGCTTGAGGAGTTGCTCCGCATCCCTTCCCTCTCTGGTCAGGAAGGTGAAGCGGCTTCCTGGTTGGTTGCTCAGATGGCCAATTTTGGTTGGGAGGCACAGGTTGATGCAGCCGGTAATGCGGTAGGCTTGGTGGGCGATCGTGGGCCGCTGCTGGTGCTGCTCGGCCATATCGATACGGTACCGGGTGTGGTTCCCGTTCGCAGAGAGCAGGGTCGCCTCTATGGGCGCGGCGCGGTCGATGCGAAGGGGCCCTTCATGACCTTTATCCAGGCGGTGCGACGTGCCGAGCGCTCTGGTAAGCTGAGTTACCGCCTGGTGCTGGTTGGTGCGACTGAAGAGGAGGCGGCGAGCTCGCGGGGGGCTCACTACGCCCGTGAACGGTACGCACCGGCGTTCTGTATTATCGGTGAGCCGAGTAGTTGGGATCGGGTCACCCTAGGCTACAAGGGGCGCCTCCTGATCCACTACCGCCTGGAGCAACCGGCGGCCCACAGTGCCGGTGAGTTGGTTGCCGCCCCCGAATCGCTGGTTGCCTTCTGGCGGACTATCGAGAGCTACTGTACGGACGTTAATCGTGGCCACGAGCGGCTCTTTGATCAGATCCTCCCCTCACTCCGGAGGGTTACGAGTGGTGGCGATGGGCTAATGGATTGGTGTGAGGCGACGATCGGTCTACGTCTACCTGAGGGTGTCGATCCGCAGATCCTGGCTGCTGAACTGAGGACCAAGGCTGGTTCAGCTACGCTCCGTTTTGAAGGGGGTTGCCCTGCCTTCCGTAGTCCGCGTACCAACCCCCTTGCGAGTGCGTTTGTGCGCGCCATCCGTGCCCGGGGCGGTCAGCCCGCGTTTCTGCATAAGACTGGCACAGCCGATATGAACGTGGTTGGTCCGGCCTGGAGGTGCCCAATTGTGGCGTATGGGCCCGGTGACTCACGACTTGACCATACCCCCGATGAGCATCTGCTGATCGAGGAGTATCAGCGTGCGATTCTGGTACTGGAGGATGTGCTCAGTTCTGGGCATGCTTCCATGGCGGCGGTGTCAGCGTAACCGTTTGGTTCGCCCTGATACGTATCATACGGAAGGACATGGTTGTGCGTACCAGTCTTTGGCTTGTGCGCCACGGGCAGACGCAGAGCAATCTTGAGCATCGCTATCAGGGTCGTACCGATAGCCCTCTGACCGCCTACGGCCAGCAACAGCTTGCTGCCCTGGCTGCGCGGCTGCGGCGTATTCCATTTACTGCAACTCTGGCCAGTCCGGCATCCCGTACCCAGCAGACGGCTCAGGCTATTCTTGAGGGACGACGGGGGGCAACCTTGCACCTGGATGCACGCTGGGCTGAGATTGACCATGGCTCCTGGGAGGGTCTGACCTATCAAGAGGTGATGGAGCGTGACCCTGATGACGCTCAGGCGCGCTGGAGTGATGCACTCCATGGGCGTGCCCGGGGCGGAGAGAGCCTCGCTGAGCTGCATGCCCGTGTGACGGAGGCCTGGCATGCCCTCTTGCAGGATCACACCGGTGGGCGCGTGCTGCTGGTTACCCACGCCACGCCCATACAACTCCTACTCTGCACCTGCCTCGGGCTGGAGCCCGTTCGCCATTGGAACTGGCGCATCGATCTGGGGAGCCTCACCTGCCTGGATCTCTATCCGAGCGGGGTGATTATCCGGATGGTGAATGAGGTGCCACGCCTGAGGATCGACCATGACGCCGCATGAATCACCGCCAGAGCAGCGGGTTAGTCAACCTAACCCCATTGTCACGCTGCTCCAACCCCTCGGTGAAGCCCTGCGGTTTATGACGATCATTCCGCAGCCCTGGTTGCCGCCAGGCGATGAACGGACGATGCTCCGTGCGCTGCCATGGTTTCCTCTGGTGGGTCTGCTGATTGGACTGCTACTCCTCCCGATCGGCTGGGCTGCACTGCAGATCTGGGGTACCCTCACCGCTGCGGCGCTCCTGGTGGTGATCTGGGCAGTGATCAGTGGCGGTCTCCACCTTGATGGGCTGAGTGACACCTTTGATGCGGTGATGAGTTGGCGTCCCCGTGCGCGCAAGCTGGAGATCATGAAGGATAGTCGCATCGGGGCAATGGGTACGCTGGCGATCGTTGCTGTGCTGCTACTGAAGGTGACCATGCTGGCCGAGACGGGTGCGCTCTGGTGGCAGGGGCTGCTACTCGCTCCACTCCTTGGACGTTGGGCCGACCTCTGCGCTATTGCCTGGTTCCCCGCAGCCGCTGAAGGTGGCTTTGGGCATGCTTTTCATGACCAGTTGCGTCGCTCCGACGTGGTGGTGACTACGGTGTTGAGTCTGGTTGCTAGTCTGCTCATTGCGGGTATGGTCGGATTGGTGGCCATGCTTCTCGTTGCCCTCACCACGCTGCTGTTGGGGCGCTGGTGGACGCAAGATCTGGGTGGGCTGACTGGCGACACCTACGGGGCCCTCTGTGAGCTTGCTGAGGTAGTAGTACTTGTTACGCTTGCCGCTGCCCTGTAATGCAAGCTGGCGCAGCCGAACTGGCAGCGTGCCCTACGGGAGGCGTGAAGGGCGCAGCCCGCTACAGAAAGACCTAGCCCACGTGCCGCCAGAGTCTCAAGTCGGTGCAGCCGACATTGAACCATACAAAGCAAGACAAGTAGATACTAGTAGAGAACAATGGGCACTCCTGATCCTGACTTCACCATCCTAGCCATTGAGACCTCATGTGATGAGACTGCGGCTGCAGTAGTACGCGGTGGGCGCACGATTCTGGCTAACGTCGTGGCCTCACAGCTCGATATTCACCAACGTTTTGGTGGCGTGGTACCTGAAGTTGCCTCACGGCAACACATGCTCAGTCTGGTACCTGTCGTTGAGGAGGCTCTTCAGGCAGTGCCTGGGGGATGGGCAGGGGTGCATGCGGTTGCGGCAACCCGGGGTCCCGGTCTGAGTGGTGCGCTTCTCACCGGGCTGAATGCAGCGAAGGCGATAGCCTGGCAGCGCGGTCTACCCTTCGTCGCCGTCAACCATCTTGAGGCCCACATCTATGCGAGTTGGCTTGAGCAGGGGTCTGCTGGTGCACCCGAATTTCCCCTCCTTGCCCTGATCGTCTCGGGTGGCCATACGCTGCTCGCACTGCTCCGTGGGCATGGCGACTATACGCTCCTCGGGCAGACGCGTGATGATGCGGTGGGTGAGGCTTTTGATAAGGTAGCGCGCATTCTTGGTCTGGGCTACCCTGGTGGACCAGCTATCCAGCAGGCTGCATTGGAGCGTGCGGCACGGATCACCCTCCCTAGGGCCTGGCTCCGCGAGAGCTTTGATTTCTCGTTTAGTGGGCTCAAAACCGCAGTGCTCCACCGGGTGCAAGAGCAGCGCGATCGCCAGGCTACGACCTCATCCCGACCGCAAGATACGGCGCCACCGCTCGATCGCCTCTTTGTGGCCCAGATAGCTCACGCCTTCCAAGAGTCGGTCGTTGATGTACTGGTGAGCAAGAGCGTTGATGCCGCAATACGCTACCATGCTGCGGAAATTGTGCTTGCCGGTGGAGTAGCGGCGAATCTGCGCCTCCGTGAGGAGCTTGTGCAGCGTTCACCAGTGCCAGTACGCCGTCCTGCCCTGGCTCTCTGCACCGATAATGCCGCCATGGTTGCTGCAGCTGCCTTTTACCGCTTCGCTGCCGGGTTGGGCAGCGATTGGTCGAGTGATGTCAGCCCTTCGTTACCCCTTGGGGCGTGATCGACCAGCATGCGGCCACTCGCTGCCCATCAACTCCACGGAATAGGCTACCGTATGCGGCTTGTTGTCGCACGCAGAAGAGACGTTCGCTACGCCCCTACCCAGCGTGGGTAGCTTCCAAAGATCTTGAACATGCCTGCCTGTTCAGCGATACGCTCAAGAGCACGGGCAATGCGTGGCTCATCGCGGTGGCCGTTGATATCGACTAGGAAGATGTACTGCCCCAAGACCGCCTTTGAGGGACGTGACTCGAGTTTCGTCATGTTGATCTGCTCTTCGGCCAGTTCACGGAGGGCACCAACCAGGGTACCGGCGCGATCCTCACGAAAGCCGAAGCAGAAACTGGTCTTATCATCCCCACTAGGTGGAGCATCGGCTTGAGCGAGGATGATGAAGCGGGTGACGTTGCTGAGGTTGTCAGCAATATCACGTGCCAGGATCGTCGATGCGGTCAACTCAGCAGCTCGGCGGGTGCTGATCGCCGCTGCACGTCGTGGATCGGCCATGGCTTCGACGGGTGCGGCACTGTTCGAGAGTGAAGCAACGGTAGCTACCCCAGGGAGACAGCGCTCAATGAATTTGCGGCACTGACCGAGGCTCTGGGGGTGACCATAGAGCACCTCGATCTCCGCGAGGCTAATCCCGGGACGCGCTACCAGGTACTGCCGAATAGGGATCACGACTTCAGCCAGAATCTGTAAGCTCGTCTCGTGGATCAGCAGGTCGAGGGTATAGTTGACACTGCCCTCGAGGAGATTCTCGATTGGTAATACGCCGACGGTTGCTGCCGCCGTTTCGATAGCCGTCACGACCGCAGGAATGCTCGCCATAGGAAGCAGGTGAGCGCTGCTATCTCCTGCGGCGTACGCCGCTGCTGCCTCTTCCGAAAAGGTGCCAGGTGGGCCAAGGTAGGCAATAGTAGGCATGGGTTATGTCGTGGTTTCTGCTGATTTGGGCCTTGGCTATACCGATGGTGTCGTCTTGGTAGTAGGGTTGGAAGATCTGGTGGAGGGCTGCGCCCTCCACACTGCCCAGAAACCGCGCTTAAAACTTCACCCCGAGCACCTCGTAGACCACCGCCTCGGCTTTGATCCGCTCTTGGCGTGCGGCTAGCATCTTATTGAGCGCAGCCATGTACGCATAGGCGGCCGCCATGATCGTATCGGTATGGACACCGTAGCCGCTAAAGATCTGTTGGGCTGACCGCCGTCCGCTCAGGCTTACGGCAGTACTCGTACTGGCGCCGATATTCTCGCCATCGCTACTACTGCTTACCCCTTGCTCACGGATACGTACGGTCACTTCAGCGACCGCATCAAGCCCCTCAGTAATCGCATTGATCGAGAACTCGATCAGCTCATTGGGACGCCGAATAATGCGGTTGATCGCCTGGTAGATGGCGTCCACCGGGCCGGTGCCCTGGTTGCTATCCGTATGGCTCTGGCCATCAGGACCAATCAGGCGCACGGTAGCCGTTGGTATCAGGCTGCTGCCCGAGGTGTACTGCACATGGTCGAGCTTGAAGATCTCGGGGGCATGCTGCAGTTCACCAGTCACGAGGGCGAGGATATCACGATCATCCACACGCTTCTTGCGATCGCAGAGATCCTTAAAGCTCTCGAAGAGACGCTGGAACTCCTCATCGTTATCGAGTTCCACCCCCATTGCATGGAGTTTACTACGCAGGGCGTGGCGACCTGAATGTTTGCCCAGCACCAACGCATTCCCGTCGAGGCCAACAGTCTCAGCGCTCATAATCTCGTAGGTCTGGCGATGCTTCAGCACGCCATCCTGGTGAATGCCCGACTCATGGGCGAAGGCGTTGGCACCGACGATAGCCTTGTTCGGCGGCACGGGCACCCCGATAAAACTGGAGACGAGGCGTGACGTACGGGCGATCTCCTGGGTGTTGATCTGGGTGCGCACTGCGTAGAATTGGCCACGGGTATGGATGGCCATGACGACCTCTTCCAGTGAGGCGTTGCCCGCACGCTCACCAATCCCGTTGATCGTGCATTCGACCTGACGTGCTCCGGCACGTACACCGGCCAACGAGTTGGCGACCGCCACTCCAAGATCATCGTGGCAGTGGGTGGAGATAGTACATGCCTCGATTCCAGGCACATGCTCGTGGAGGTCGCGGATCATGGCGCCATACTCATCGGGGGTCAGATAGCCCACCGTGTCGGGAATGTTGAGCGTGGTTGCCCCGGCCTGCACCGCCACGGCGACGGCTTCGCGCAGGAAGAGCGGGTCGCTCCGACCGGCGTCCATGGGAGAGAATTCCACATCATCACAGAGGGAGCGCGCAAAGCCAACCATCTCACGGATGATCGTCAGGCACTGGGCCCGGCTCTTGCGGAACTGATGTTCGAGGTGGATGTCTGAAGTAGACATAAACGTGTGGATGCGTCGCTTAGCAGCTGGCTGGATCGCCGTCCACGCCTTCTCAATATCGTCCCGGTTGGCACGAGCCAGCGCTGCGATCACCGGGCCATCGGCAGAGCCAACTTCGCGGGCGATCTCATGCACTGCCGCCCAGTCGCCAGGTGAGGCAGCCGGGAAGCCTGCCTCAATAATATCCACATTGAGGCGTGCGAGCTGGCGGGCCACCTCCAGCTTCTCCTCTAGGGTCATCGTACAACCAGGGGCCTGCTCACCATCGCGCAGGGTCGTATCGAAAATTCGTACGTGGCCTACATGAGACTCCATAGATGCGTCGCTCCTATGAAATACGGATGAGAGAGGCCGGGGAGGCGAGGATGCCCACAAGCCTCTCTCGTGCGTAGTATGCGTTAGGCATGGTTCAATGTCGGCTGCGCCGATGGTACCGTCTGGGATAAGCCAACGGCAGGGCAACCCCCTGTGGTTGCCCGTACGGGGTATGCCACAAGGGCGAGGTACCCTTGCTCCGGGTGTGGGGCAAGACCCTCCTCCCGGAGCATGGTCACGCTGATCTGAGCTATGCCTTACGCACCACCCGAACCAGGAATCACCTCGCGGGGGTTGACGAAGGGCATCATCCGGCGCAACTGCAGGCCAATCTGCTCGATCGGGTGCTGCACATCGGCCTGACGGTTGGCGTTGAAGCGGGGTCGACCATTCACATTCTCATCGATCCAATCCTCGGCGAAGGCCCCGCTCTGGATGTCACTCAGGATCTGGCGCATGGTCTGACGGGTCTCATCGGTAATGATCCGCGGCCCGGCGGTATAGTCCCCCCACTCCGCCGTATCTGAGACGGAGTAGCGCATGTAGTTGAGACCGCCCTGGTAGAAGAGATCGACAATCAGCTTCAGTTCGTGCATACACTCGAAGTAGGCCACCTCAGGCTGGTAGCCCGCTTCTACCAGGGTCTCAAACGCCGTCTTGACCAGGGCCGAGACACCTCCACAGAGGACAACCTGCTCACCGAAGAGGTCCGTCTCCGTCTCTTCCGCGAAGGTCGTCATCAGTACACCGGCGCGGGTGCAGCCCAGCCCCTTGGCGTAGGCCAGGGCATCCTGAACAGCACCACCGCTCGCATCCTGCTGCACCGCAACCAGGGCCGGCACGCCACCACCCTGGGTGAAGACCTCACGCACGCGATGGCCAGGAGCCTTAGGAGCCACCATACTCACATCAATACCGGCATGTGGGATGATCTGACCGAAGCGAACGTTGAAGCCGTGGGCGAACATCAGCGTCTTTCCGGGCTCCATGTGTGGGGCAATATGATCACGGTAGATATCGGCCTGCCCAATATCGGGGGTCAGGATCATGATCATCTGCGCCACCCGTGCGGCATCGGCGACGCTCATCGGCGTCAGGCCAACTGCCTCAACCTTAGACCAACTCTTCGAGCCGGGGTAGAGTCCGACGACCACATCCAGACCACTATCGGCAAGGTTACGCGCATGGGCATGGCCCTGGCTACCAAAGCCAATAATGGCAATCTTCTTCCCCTTCAGCCGCTCAAGATCCGCCTGCTTGTCGTAAAAAAGCTCCGCCATAGTTGTCGTTTGTCCTTCCCCGCGAAGTGCGAGTCTGATGTGAGGAGCAAATCCTCATGGAGAGGGTAAGGTTATCGGTTCAGAGGGGAACCCCCTGGGTACCCGCCACAAAAAAGCTGGAGGGGCGCTCCAGCTCTACTCCCTAGTTGAGTGTCGGGACACTCATCCCGTTACCGGTCTCGACATACTGTTCTGCATTATGACCACGGGCACCACGAACCATCGCGATCCGCCCGGTGCGCATCATCTCTTTAATACCGTGGGGCCGAACCACCTCGATAAAGTTCTCTACTTTTGCGGGTGCGCCGGTCATCTCAACGATCATCGTGCTCGTCCCTACATCAACGATTTTGGCCTCGAACACCCCGCACATCGAGACGATCTCATGGCGGGCGGATGGAGGTACGTGGAGCTTCAGCACGACCATCTCGCGCTCGACCGTAGGATCGTCGGTGACGTCGCTGACCTTGATCACCTCGATCAGCCGGTAGAGCTGCTTGACGACCTGCTCGACATAATCCGACTCGACCACAATGGTCATGCGGCTGATACCTGGCTGCTCACTATGACCAACCGCCAGGCTCGCGATATTATACCCGCGCCGACGCACCAGTCCAGCAACCCGGCTCAACACACCGGGGCGATCCTGAACCAGGGCGACAATCGTATGTTGCTTCATGCGTTTGTTGTCTCCAGCTATGCTGTACGATCCGACCTTGCCGGATGGAGAGGTTTTGGGAGGGCCTTACCCTCCCGGTTCCACCCGTCAGGCAGCGGATGGATGGGAGGGTCAGGCCGCTCAGGGGGTTACCGCATCTACGCGCCGGACTCTTCGGTGATCATGTCGCCGATAGAGCTATTCTGAGGCACCATCGGGAAGACATTCACCTCACGCTCGACGCGGAAGTCGATCAACACCGGACCATCGGTGGCGTGGGCCTCATCGATGGCTGCCTGCACCTCGCTCGCGTGCTCAACCGTAATTCCCTTCCAGTGGTAGGCCTCGGCCAGTTTGGCGAAGTCGGGACCACTGAGCGGCGTGCCGCTATAGCGCTTATTCTCAAACAGCTCTTGCCACTGGCGGACCATACCCAGGTAGCCATTGTTGATGACCGCGATCTTGATATTCTTGATCCCCTCCTGGACGATCGTCGCCATCTCCTGGTTGGTCATCTGGAAGCCACCATCACCGCAGACGACCCAGATCGTCTTATCGGGGTGGGCGACTGCGGCACCGAGCGCGGCCGGCACGGAGAAGCCCATTGTCGCTGCGCCCCCCGAGGTGATGTGGGTGCGTGGACCTGCATTCCAGTCGAGCAACTGAGCCGCCCACATCTGGTGCTGGCCCACATCGGTCACCACGATATAGTTGCCACGCTCGGCCAGGGTCTGATTGAGGGAGGCATAGACATCATGGGGTGGCAGCGACATGTTCAGCGTCGAGGCGCGATTGATATACTGCTGCTTTCCCTGGTGCCGATCCTGCAGATCGCGAATATACTCCATCCAGTCGGAGGCATTGGCGTGCAGGTCGGCGAGCTCCTCCCGTGAAGGGAGCTCCTCGAGCAGGGCCTGGAGCGTTAGCCGCGCATCGCCCACGATGGGCACCGTCACCTTCACATTCTTCCCAATCTCCGAGGGGTCGATATCGGCGTGGATGACCTTGGCATTCGGGGCGAAGGTACTCGCCTTGCCAGTCACGCGGTCGTCGAAACGTCCGCCGATATTGAAGAGCACGTCGCACTCCTGGATGGCGCGGTTGCAGTGCACCCAGCCATGCATGCCGGGCATACCCAGGCTGAGCGGATGCTCTTCGGGGAAAGCACCGATGCCGTGGAGCGTCGTGATCACGGGTAGGCGCAGGCGCTCAGCAAAGTGGCGCAACTCCTCGTGGGCCCCCGCCATAATCACCCCGTTGCCAGCGATGATCAGGGGTTTCTTCGCACTGGCCAGCAGTTTGATCGCTTCGCGGATCTGCTTGCGGTTCGGCTGGTAGGTGGGCTTGTAGCCAGGCAGATTCAGCTTCACATCCCAGTTTGGGATGGCGCTCTTCTGCATGGCATCTTTGGTGATATCGATCAGCACCGGACCTGGACGTCCCGTGGTTGCGATGTAGATCGCCTCTTTGAAGACATAGGCGAGATCATTGGGATCCTTCACCAGGTAGTTATGCTTGGTGATCGGCATGGTGATCCCGGTGATATCGGTCTCTTGGAAGGCATCCTTACCGAGGACGTGGCTCCCCACCTGGCCACAGATCGCGAGCAGGGGTGTGCTATCCATCATCGCATCGGCAATTGGGGTTACCAGGTTCGTCACCCCCGGGCCACTCGTACCAATACAGACACCAAGGCGCCCGGTTGCGCGGGCGTAGCCCTCAGCGGCATGGCCAGCACCCTGCTCGTGGCGGCAGAGCACGTGGCGTAGTCGGTCGCGATACTCCCACATCGCAAAGTAGAAGGGCATAATGGCACCACCGGGGATGCCAAACATCACATCAACACCCTCGCGGATGAGGGCCTCGCACATGATCTGCGCACCGGTCAACTGCTGGGACATAGAGCCGCTCCTCACTACAAAACTGCTGAAGTGATCGTCACCTGAACGGGGGCTGCGGTACAGCCGGGCGATGCCGCAACATTGAGGCGGTACGCCGCGACCCACGGCAGTGTGGGTGACCCCGGTGCGGAGGATCGCATCGGGTGGTGCGGCGGTTCGTGGATGGGTGCCACCCTCGATACTGTAGAAGGGTACGCGCTGTATCGAGGGGGTAGCATACACCAGTTCGACTATCTAGGGCAGGGGGAGGCACCCCAGACAACTGCTGCTGCAGGCAGCGGTCACGGGTCAGGCTGGCGGTTCCAGCCTGACCTATGTGTGGCGCCTACCGGTAGCGACGGGGGCGCGTCGGGATCGGAACTGGCGCAGGCTGTGGGCGCGGGCCGGTGAGGCGAGCGAGAAGATCCGCGATGATCCGACCAAGTTGCTGCATGGGACTCCTCCTGCGTAGGTGGTATAAGAAAGCCCCCCGGCTTTTGTCCGGGAGGCTCAGTCTTACTCATACTGCCTAGGTCTCGTCTGACCCTCCCTAACGACGTTTGCTCCACCGGCTAAGGAGGAGTACGAGTCCGCCAATAAGGAGAGTACTGACGAAAAAGTTGCGCATAGATAGCGGGGTAAAGTCTGTTCGAAACCTATGCAAGCATACCACAGCCGTTTACTGTCTGTCAAGGAGCGAATTTTGACCCTTGCCCCGCGGCTGAGGCTCGCTGCGCAAAAAGTCGGCGCAGGCCTCGGGGATCGAAGGGTTGATCCAGATCCCGCTACCAAGCTCGAAGCCAGCACTGCGACTGAGGCGGGGCACCACGGCAATGTACCAGTGGAAGTAGTTGTTCTCCGACTCGCGTGTGGGTGAGGAGCGCACAATGAGGTTGAAGTCTGGATCATTGAGATGGCTATAGAGTCGAAAGAGGATATCACGCAGGAGTGGGGCCAACTGGCGGAGCGCTGCAGGTGATGTGCTGATGAAGATCGAGCGGTGTTCACGGGGCAGGATCCAGATATGGAAGGGTGATGAAGCGGCATACAGGATGAACGCGACGAAGTAGTCATTTACTGCAACGAGCCGCTCCCCCCGACTCAGCTCATCGTTGAGCATCGTGCAGAAGACGCACTGGCCACTATCGTCAAAGAAGCGGCGTGCCTCTTCGATCCGGTGGCGGATCCTACCGGGGACGATTGGCAGGCCAATAATCTGACCATGGCTATGGTGAAGTGAAGCGCCCGCACGCTCGCCATGGTTCTTGAAGAAGATGATCTGTTCGACGCGTGGATCGGCTGCGATCACCTGCCCACGGCCGAGGTACATCTCGAGGACTGCGTAGATCTCTTCGTCGGTCAGGAGGGCCAGGGTCGTATTGTGGAACGGGTGCTCAACCAAGATTTCGTGGTAGCCTACCCCAGTGATCGTACGTTCAACGCCATCAAAGCTGCGGCTAATCGAGCCATTGAGACTGAGGGCGGGGTACTTGTTGCGTACAACCCGTGTCGCCCAGAGCCCCTGTGTTGGTGTACGTGTTACTTCGAGATCCAACTCCTCATTGCCAGCGCAGAAAGGACAGAGCGGCTCATATTCTGGAAGTTCATGGGTATGGAGATGATCAGGAGCTTCAGCATAGGCGTTGGGTCGCCTGGCGCGTTCACTCGCGATGATCACCCACTCGCGGGTTGCGAGATTCTGCCGTAGTTCAGCCATAGGCATTGATCCTGTGAGCGGCCATGGGCCGCACATACCATCAATTCCGGGTAGTCATGGTTCACATCAGCCTGATACGCTACCGGGAGGTGTAGAGGGCTAGTCCCTTCAAAACTTCCGCTCTTCCCACCCCCTGATCGTATTGTAGCCCATACCTTAGGCGTGGTTCAAATGAGCTTGGCAAAATCCTATGGGCGACGCCATCCACAAGAAACTTCAACCCAGCCGTGGTAACGCCAGACGGTCAGGCCGGCGCAGCCGAACGTGAACCATGCCTTAGGCATGGTTCAAACCAGCTTGACACGCTTCCGGGAGGTGTGGAGGGCGAAGC
>CAIWUD010000261.1 GCA_903915775.1 uncultured Chloroflexota bacterium
AAGCCATCTTCACCCGTGATCGCCGGTCGGCGCCCCTCACGTAAGCTATCGATATACTCCTGCACCATGGCGGCGTGGGCAGCGAGCCTGATCGGCGAATTCGGCTCTTTGACAAAGTCGAACTTCGGCTGCTCCCAGACGGTCTCCCAGCCACCATTACGCCCGAGGCGCAGGCTCGTGTACATATCAAAGTCGAGCAGGCCCCGCTCGCCAACAATCTGGAAACGGAAGGCATGCTCGGGAAACTCGGCCCCCGGCAACTCGAAGCAGAGGTTGAGTTGGGCCATGGCACCACTGGTGTAGCGCACCTGGGCCATCACCGACATAGCAGGCCAGGAGGCGTCCGATTGGGTGGTGACGAAAGCGCAGACCTGCTGCGCCTCGCTGCCGGTGATCCAGCGCATGAAGTCGAAGTTGTGCACCGCCTGATCGTAGAAGAAGCCGCCACCGGTTGGCTCAACGATCCAGGGCTTGACCCCCACAAAGTCGACAAAGTCCTGTAACGTTCCCATCGCATAGGTACGAATCTGCCGTACCTTGCCGAGGGTACCATCGGCAACCAGGGCCTGGGCCCGTGCAAAGGTGCCTCGGTAGCGCGCCGTGTGGCAGACCATGAGGGTGACGCCAGCAGCCTTGCACGCAGCCAGCATGGCCTGTGCATCTGCAACGCTTGGTGCCAGAGGCTTCTCACTCAGGATGTGCTTCCCTGCGGCCGCTGCAGCACGTACCTGCTCCAGGCGGATCTGCTCGGGAGTGGCGAGAATCACCGCATCAATGTCGGGCCGCGCCACCAGCGCCTCGACCGAGGCTTCAGCCGCAATCCCATACTCCGCTGCCAGCGCATAGGCCCGCCGACCGACGGCGATCGCCTTCAGCTCTGCGCCCCGTGTGTGCCGAGCAAGCACCTCGGCGTAGGTGCGCCCCATGTAGCCCGATCCTACGATGCCAATCCGTACGCGCTCCATGAATCCCTATCCTCTCTACACGATCGGCAACACCACCACGGAACCTGAAGCCATGCTCTGGGCAACAGCCTCGGTGAACTGCATGTATTTGAGACCCGTCGCAAAATCGGTCAGGCGCAGCTGCTCGGTACCGCGAATGGCTCCGATGAACTCCTCTTCGACGCGCCAGAAGCCACGCTCATGGTCGGGGATGGTGATCTCGCGCAACTCGGCATCGCCCCGCCCCCCACCCAGCAGCCGACCATCACTGAAACGAAGCGTGCCCTCGCTCCCGTAGAGGGTTGCCGAGGGCGCACCGGCATGGCCAGTCACTGCCGAGAATTGGAAACGGGCCTGTGCACCACAAGCCATCTCCGCCACGATATCGAGATGATCGGGTACGCGCACCGCACGGAGCAACCCGTCACTATCGCGCCGTTGGCGGACAAAGGTTCGCCCGAGGGCCACCACTCGGCTCGCCTCACCGACCCAGCGCAGTAGGGCCTCGTACCAGATCCCGAGTGAGAGGACGTTGAGACCGCTAAGATCACCATTCTGGCGCCAGTGGAGTGGTGCGTCATGGTCGATAAAGCCCCCACCACCGTGGATGTCGATTGCCAGTAACTCACCCAGGTAGCCTTCAGCCAGTAGGCGCTGAATAGTGGCATCCACTGCCAGGGTGTAGGGTGACGGTACGAGTTGGGCTACCAGATGGGAGTTAGCGCAGGCGGCATCATACATCTGGCGCGCTTCGGCGGCGTTCATGGCCATGCGCGCCTCACAGAGCAGATGCTTTCCGGCAGCCAGTGCTGCTAAGGTCACACGGGCATGCAGGTAGGGCCAGGTGCCAACCACGATCGCGTCACTATCCGCTGCCGCCACCAGATCCTCCCAGCGGTCGTAGACCGTCGGGATGGCAAACTGCTGCGCCACTCGCTCCGCCGAAGCCCGACTCCGGTTTGCAACACTCACCACCTCAACCCCGGCTAGCGCCTGGAGGCGTGGAATGTGCTGCGTTACCGTGTTGGCGCCCGCACCCACGATGCCTACGCGAATCCGCTTCACCGTAACCTCACATGCTCATGGGCCTATAGAGACTCAACTGACGCAGGTACCACTCCAACAGGGCATCAACCGAACCCTCAACCCGAGAGTAGGGACCAGGCTGGTAGCGCCGTGAGTTCACCCCACGCTGATTATCCTCACAGATCGCCCAATCCTCAGCCGCAGTCGTACGCCAGAGCCAACTCACCCGCTCTGGATCGTAGTCATGACCCTCACGGGCATCACCACGTACCATCCAGCTGAACTCGGCTTCGGTACGGGTAGGGCTAAGAGGCGTAAAACGCGCCAGCATGGCGTGATCGCTACAGGCAACAAACCAGATATTTGGGTAGAGCTGCGCTGAAGATACCCCACCATCATACTCGGTCAGCTGCCCGAGTAGCGGCGCGACCGGCTGTCCGTCCTCGCTCTGGGTGAGGTAACCGCGACGGATCGGTACGCGGTGGCACTGGTGGACACGCTCATCACTCACCTCAACGTGTCCAGTCAGGTAGCCTCGACGCTCCATCTCCGCCTCCCACTCAGCTACAAACGCTGCCTGCTCATCGGCCAGGCGCGGCGAGTCGATCGCCCGTCCGTAGGACATGACCGAGCAGAACTCAGGATGCGTATGTCCGCAGTGGTAACACTCGAAGAAGTTCTCAGCCACCAACTTCCAGTTTGCCTCAACGACATGGCGCAGCAGCGTGGCCGTTCGTGTATCTGCGAGCTCGTAGGGTGCAAAGAAGCGCTGCAGGTCAGCTTCGATCGCGGTAAAGTCGGGCGGCTGCGCAGCGGCACAGATGAAGATCAGCCCCTCAACTACCCGCACGTGGCAGCGGTGGAGCCCAAACTGGTCACGCTCAAAGTCGTCTGCCATGTGGCGTGCAGCAATCAGTGCCCCGTTCGTGTCGTAGACCCAGGCATGGTACGGGCAGACCAAGCGCTTCACGCTACCCTGACCCTCTAGGCAGATGCGTGACCCGCGGTGGCGGCAGACGTTGAAGAGGGCGTTAACTTCACCACCACTACCGCGAATGATGATGATCGATTCGCCAGCAACCTCGAAGAGGAAGTAGTCACCAGGGGCCGCAATGCGACTCACATGACCGGCGTAGAGCCAATTACGCATGAAGATGCGCTCCACATCCAGGTCGAAAATGGCTGGATCGGTGTAGAACTCCTGCTCGAGGCTATAGCCCGGACGACGGCGCGCAACCATCTCGTCGATGCTGTCAGTCAGTGTACTCATGTCTTCCCCTTCAGTAACTGTTCACTTTTAGGGTGAGGCATGCTTCAGTTTCGGCTGCGCCGGCTTGACACTCTGGCGGCACCAGGGCTGGGTTGGTTGTTTTTGTGGAGGGCTTCGCCCTCCACACCTCCCGGAAGAGTGTCAAGCTG
>CAIWUD010000262.1 GCA_903915775.1 uncultured Chloroflexota bacterium
GCACTCCTTTGTGTGTAGTATCGGTTCTTTCCGACTGTTTATATTACCCTTGCGCGCTCATTGTTTTCGACAATCCCCGGAATCCTATGCTTCCTGCGGCGCACAATTCATTTATGTTATGGGTAAACAAACCCCGCTGCGCACCACGTTCAACCTGCCGGATGGACGTGAGATCGCACTTGAAACGGGTAAGCTGGCGGCTCAGGCCGATGGCTCCGTGCTGGTACGACATGGCGATACCATGCTCCTTTGCACTGTAGTAAGTGCCCGGAAGGCCAAAGAAAATCAGCCTTTCTTCCCGCTCTCTGTTGACTATCAGGAGAAATTCGCATCAATCGGACGTATTCCCGGAAACTTTTTCCGCAGGGAGGCACGTCTCTCCGATTACGAGGTACTCATCAGTCGCCTCGTTGACCGTGCACTTCGTCCGCTTTTCCCCGATGGTTACATGAACGAAACGCAGGTGATTATCAACCTGATTTCTGCCGACAAGGAAACGATGCCCGATGCACTGGCCGGACTGGCCTGCTCTGCAGCTATTGCGGTAAGTGATATCCCCGTGGAGGCACTTTTCTCCGAGGTTCGTATTGCCCGTATCAATGGCTCTTTTGTAATCAATCCCAAACGCTCCGATCTGGAGCATGCCGATATGGATTTTATCGTGGCCGCTACCAAACACGATATTACCATGGTGGAGGGAGAAGCCAATGAGTGTCAGGAAGAAGATCTTGTAGAGGCGCTCAAGCTCGCCCACGAAGCTATCAAAACCCAAATCGCCGCACAGGAAAGACTTGCCGAAATGGTCGGCGATTCCGCTCTGGTGAAGCGTCCACTGCCGGAGATTCCGGAAAACGAGGCGCTCAGGGCTCGCGTTGAATCGCTTGTAAAGGATGATATCTACGCACTTGCGCGCTCTGCTTCCGACAAGGATACCCGCAAATCCCGCCTCGAAGAACTCAAGGAGATGGTTATGACCACACTCGAGCAGGAGTTCGGAGAAGAAACAGAAGAAAACTGGAAGCCGCTGGCCGACCGCTATTTCGACAAGACCAAGAAATACGTTATCCGTGACGTGGTGCTTACCGACGGAAAACGTCTCGACGGCCGCAAAAATGACGAAATCCGTCATATATGGTGCGAAGTTGACTATCTCCCCTCTGCACACGGCTCAGCAGTATTCACCCGCGGTGAAACACAGTCGCTCACTTCTATGACCCTCGGTACCAAGGAGGATCAGCTGCTGGTGGATAATGCTATCAATCCGTACGACGAGAAGTTTATCCTGCACTACAACTTTCCGCCGTACAGCACGGGTGAGGTGAAACCCATGCGTGGTCCCGGACGTCGCGAAGTTGGCCACGCCAACCTGGCCGCACGTTCTATCCGCAAAGTGCTTCCATCAGATTTCGCCTACACAGTACGCGTTGTATCCGATATTCTCGAGTCCAACGGCTCGTCTTCGATGGCTACGGTTTGCGCAGGCTCTCTGGCACTGATGGACGGCGGTGTTCATATCAAGGCTCCGGTAGCTGGTATTGCCATGGGTGCAATTGCTGACGACAAAGGACGTATCTCGATTCTCTCCGATATTCTCGGCGATGAAGATGCGCTGGGTGATATGGACTTCAAGGTAACCGGTACATCGAAAGGTATCACCGGCACCCAGATGGATATCAAAATCAACGGTATGCCCTATGAGCTCCTGACCAGGGCGCTCCTGCAGGCGCGTGAAGGTCGTTTGCACATCCTCGGCGAAATGGCCAAATCGCTCGCCGAACCACGCGAAGACCTCAAACCACATGCACCGCGCATGGTTGAGTTCCGTATCCCGCGCGATTTCATCGGAGCGGTTATCGGACCCGGTGGCAAAATTATTCAGGAAATGCAGCGCAATACCGGTACTACCATCTCCATTGATGAAGATACAGAAGGTGGAATTGTAGCAATCTTCGGCCCGGACAAAACTTCTCTGGATGCCGCGTATAACAAGATTCAGAGCATCATCTTTATGCCCGAAGTTGGCGCTGTTTACGAAGGGGAAGTAGAAGAACTCACTGACTTTGGCGCTTTCGTCAAGTTCAAGAGCAAAACCGGCCTGCTCCACGTTTCTGAGTATGACCACCGCAGAATCGAGCACATCTCTGACGTGCTCAAAGTCGGCGACAAGGTTTCGTTCAAAATTCTGGATGTGGATCCGCGCACCGGAAAGATGAAACTCTCCCGCAGGGCCATCACACCAAAGCCCGACGGTACCATGCCTACCGATGAGGAAAATGCTGCACGTGCAGGTCGCGGCGGCGGCGACCGCGGTGGTGACAGACGCGGCGGCGGCGATCGCAGAGGCGGTGGCGGTGACAGACGCGGTGGCGGCGGTGACCGCAGAGGTGGTGGCGGCGGCGGAAGACGCTGATCGGCCCTCCTTCAGGAATGAATAATGTAACCGGCTCCGATGCATCTGCACGGAGCCGGTTTTTTTAACGGTTGAACTCAATGATATACTCCGAGCAGTATTTGCCCAGATCAGAGTACTTGAAGAACAATCGCGCGCGCTGGCCCAGGCGCAGACAGGTGCGCCTGGCCTCGATATCTTCCTGTGTGTTCATCGGCTGTAACGACGGGTACCACATTACATGACCGGGCTTGACCACCAGCAACTGCGGGGTCGTCCAGTCCTGGGAATTGCTCCCCTCGCCCGGGTCAGCATGCGGATTGAACGATATGTACAGTTCGTCGCCTACCCATGACCGGCCTTCCACCTTGCCCATGAGCATTACCCAGCAATTCAGGTAAGTGTTCCAGCTGACAGAGGGGCCCCAGTGGAATCCGCCACCGGGAGAAGAGGCGCCGCCACCACCGGCAGTGCGGGGAATCTGCAGTGAAGCGACCGGCTTCCCGATACCGTCCCAGGGTGCGTTGAA
>CAIWUD010000263.1 GCA_903915775.1 uncultured Chloroflexota bacterium
CACCAGGGTGGACTACCTGCAGGGGTGCATCCACGAGCTCTTTGAGGCCCAGGTGGCACAGACGCCCGGTGCGGTCGCGCTGATCTTCGAAGAGCAGCAGCTGAGCTACGCGGAGCTGAACAGCCGAGCGAACCAGGTGGCGCACCAGCTGCAAGCACTAGGTGTGGGCCCCGAGCTGCTGGTGGGCCTCTGTGTGGAGCGCTCGCTGGAGATGGTGGTAGGGCTCCTGGGCATCCTCAAAGCGGGCGGGGCCTACGTGCCCCTCGACCCGAGCTACCCCCAGGAGCGCCTCGCCTTCATGCTTCAGGACGCCGCGGTGCCCGTACTCCTCACCCAGGCGCACCTGCGGGCCACGCTGCCCCTTCGCTGGGGAGAGGGTGAGCCTGCTCTGTGCTCCTCCACCCCCCACCCAGCCTCCCCCCGCTGGGGGGAGGGGGAAGCCCCCTTCCCTGATACGCAGGTCATCTGCCTGGATGGCGATTGGCCGATGATTGCTGCACAGCCCACCACCAACCCGGTGAGCAGGGTGCAACCCCACCACCTCGCCTACGTCATCTACACCTCGGGCTCGACGGGGAGGCCCAAAGGCGTGCTGATTGAGCAGCAGGCTCTTGTCGCCCATATCGCGACCGTGAGTTGGCACTACGCCATCACACCGAACGATCGCATCCTTCAGTTTGCGGCTTTCAGCTTCGATGCCGCACAGGAGCAGATCTTCACTGCCCTCACCACCGGTGCCACCCTCGTGCTACGTAGCCCGACGCTCTGGGATGGCAGTGAGTTTGCTCGACAGGTGTCGCGCATTGGGATAACCATCGCGGACCTCCCGCCAGGCTACGCGCTGCAGCTTGTGAGCGCCTGGCAGGAGGCACGGCCCACCTTCCTCGACCAGCAGTTGCGGCTCATCCTGGTCGGCGGCGAAGCCGTACCACCCGACCTGGTGCGGCAGTGGCGAACATTGGCCCCACAAGCAACCCAGCTGCTCAACGTCTACGGACCCACCGAGACGACGATTACCGCCACCGTGGGCGATCTGAGCAGCTACGCGGGGAGCACGACGAAGCTGCCCATCGGGCGACCACTCGCGGGGCGGCAGGCCTACCTGCTCGACCCCCTGGGGCAACTCGTCCCCATCGGGGTGGCCGGCGAGCTCTTCCTGGGTGGGGTGGGCGTGGCGCGCGGCTACCTGAACCAGCCAGAGCTCACGGCGGAGCAGTTCATCGCCAACCCCTTCGGGGCAGGGCGGCTCTACCGTACCGGCGACCTGGCCCGTTGGCTGCCCGATGGTAACCTGGAGTACCTGGGGCGTATCGACCAGCAGGTGAAGTTACGCGGCTTCCGTATCGAGCTCGGCGAGATCGCGAGCGTGCTGAGTAGCCATCCGGTGGTGCAAGAGGCGGCTGTCGTTGCGCGTGAGGATGTGCCAGGTGAGCAGCGCCTCGTCGCCTATGTGGTAGGCCAAGGGTTTAGGGTTCAGGAGGTAGGGTTTGGGGATGAGGAACAGCTGGTAGCTGAGCTCCGCAGCTACCTCCAAGCGCGCCTACCCGACTACATGCTGCCGAGTGCCTTCGTACTGCTCGATACGCTGCCACTGACGCCCAACGGCAAGCTGGATCGTCAGGCCTTGCCCATGCCCACGGTCACGATTCAGACCTTGGATGTGATGGCTCCACGCACCCCCAGCGAAGCCACCCTCGCCATCATCTGGCAGCAGACCCTGCGCCTGCCCCAGGTGGGCCTCGACGACAACTTCTTCCGTGTCGGTGGCGACTCCATCCTCAGCATCCAGGTCGTCGCCCGCGCCCGTCAGGCTGGCCTCCAACTCACCCCGCGCCAGATCTTCCAGTACCAGACCATCCGCGAGCTCGCAGCGGTGGCGACCGTTGCCACCCAGCCTACCGCCGCCCAGGGCGAGGTCACCGGCGCACTGCCCCTCACCCCCATCCAGCACTGGTTCCTGGAGCAGGCGTGGCCCGAGCCTCACCACTACAACCAGGCCGTCCTCGTGGCGACCACTCCGGATGTCCAACCGCTGCTCCTTGCCCACGCGCTCACCGCCATCATCACCCACCACGATGCCCTGCGCCTCCGCTTCACCCAGGAGCACGGCACCTGGCTCCAGACGAATGCCCCCGCCGGGGAGCAGGCGGCCCTCACCATCCTCGACCTGCGCAACCGCTCGGCTGAAGAGCGTACCAGCCGTCTGGTCGAGGAGGCGGAGCGCCTCCAGGCGAGCCTCGATCTCGCCCAGGGCCCGCTCCTCCGCGCCTGCTACGCCGCCTTCGGCACCGACGAGCCCGGACGCCTGCTTCTCGTCATCCACCACCTCGCTGTCGATGGGGTCTCCTGGCGCATCCTACTCGATGACCTTGAGCAGGCGTACGCCCAACTCCGCCGGGGGACGCCGGTAGCCCTGCCGGCGAAGACGACCGCCTTCCGCGACTGGGCCCACTGGCTTGCCACCACGGGCCTCGCCCGCGTGGAGGGCGAGCGCAGCTTCTGG
>CAIWUD010000264.1 GCA_903915775.1 uncultured Chloroflexota bacterium
CAGAGGAGCCCCAAGCCTAGGAGGAGTGCAGGCGCGCTCATAGCCATGTGGGGCCAACCGCGCCCGGAGAAGCCGCCGAGGAGCCAGGCAAAGATCTCGGGAAGGGCTCGGTTATTGAGCAGCATCAGGAGCGAAACGAGGGCCGAAAGCATGGTGCTGAGAGCGGCCCCGGCGAGGAGCAACCCCAGAGGCGAACGTTCACCCGACGCAGAGACGGCGTAGACCAGGAGCACAGCCAGGATTGCACCGAGAAAGGCGCCTAGTGGCACCGAGAGCGCTGGCCAACCACCGGCCAGACTTCCCGAAACAATCGCCAGGGTAGCACCCAGGGCCGCACCACTCGAGGCGCCAATCACAAAGGGGTCGGCCAGGGGATTCCGGAAGAGCCCCTGGAAAGCTGCACCCGAGCCGGCCAATCCGGCGCCAACGAGGGCCGCCAGGAGCGCACGGGCCAAGCGTAGTTCCCAGACAATCGTGAGATACGCCGGGCGCAGCGTCGGATCCTTAGGTGTTACGAGAGCCCGTACCACCTGATCGAGTGGCACCGCAACCCCGCCTACCCCCAGACTAGAGAGGAGTGCCACCAGGAGCGCTCCCAGGAGGAGCGGAGCCCAGAGCAGCGGCGCCCGACGTGCCGTCATGGGAAGCGCTCAGGGTAGAGGACGCGGGCAAGCTCTTCAAGCGCGTCGGCCAAACGTGGCCCTGGTCGGGAGACCATATCGGCGTTGAGCAGATAGACCCGTTCATCTTTCACCGCAGCCAGTTGATCCCAGCCGGGTCGCTGCGCAACGAGCTCAGGGGTGAGCTTATCTGCGTGGTAGTCGGGGCCGACGATGACGTCGGGGTTCCGCTCAACGATCGCCTCCGTACTGACCTGTGGATACTCCTCGCTCGCATCGGCAAAGATATTCTGTGCGCCCGCCAGTTCGATCAGCTGCCCAATGAAGGTCGTCGGACCGGCGGTCATCAGCGGCTCATCGAAGACTTCCCAGAAGACGCGCAGGCGCTGATCGGCGGGGATATCGGCGACTGCCGCAACCACACGCTCAATACGCCCACGCATCGCCGTGAGGGCTGCAGCGGCCTCAGACTCATGGCCAGTGATCGCGCCGAGTTGCTCAATATCGGCATAGACCTCCTGAAGTTGCCCTGGAGCAAACAGTAGGACAGGAATCCCCAACGGCTTGAGGGCCTCAAGTGGCGCGAGTTGACCAGCATCACCGGCGAGTACGAGATCCGGGTCGAGGTTGATGATCGCCTCAAGGCTAAGGGTGTCGGCGGTGAAGCCACCAACCTTCGTGAGCGCAGCAGCTTCAGCAGGGAAGTTGCAGAAGGTCGTTACTCCAACCACCTGCGCTCCCGCCCCAATGGCGAAGAGCGTCTCAGTGATTGAGGGGGCTAGAGAGACGATGCGCGTCGGTGGCGCGCTGAGCGTAATCTGTCGTCCACCGCGGTCGCTGAAGCTACGTGGTACAACGGTCGTAGCCGTAGGAGTAGGGGCTGGCGCGCCGCTACAAGCCACGAGCAGGGCGAGCATGGTCGTGAACAGAACCACTGGAGCAAAACGTGACATGGGAATTGCCTCTCTGCGACAATAAAAAACCCCGACCTTCGGCGAAGATCAGGGAAACGAGCAGTGACCACGGCAGCGGTCGCAGAGGGCTAGGGTGCGCGAGTCATGTTCTTCCTCCCTGGTACGAGAAGGGCTGAACGGTACAACGTCGAGGTAGGCGTCCTGGCTCTCGTGCAGGAGCACGATTACAGTTGCGGCACAGCGCTGGACTCACACCAGCTTCCACCTTTACACCCTGGCATCCGGGCAATCGGGATACCTCAACGGCTCTAGTTGTCTACGTGCAGTCTCGCCATTCTACCGCAAACCAGGTTGCAGCGCAATCATGTTTGCCAGAGCAACCGGAGCATGGTATACTCGCGAGCATGTGGGGACGTGGCGGAATGGCAGACGCGCATGACTTAGGATCATGTGCCGCAAGGCGTGTGGGTTCAACTCCCACCGTCCCCAGGTATGCAAGGCAGTTCAGCGTCGGTGTTGCCGACTTGAACGTTTACCCCTACTATACGGTAGGGGTAAACTATTTTGTAGCGAGCTACTCAGCGCGACCGACCTCCGGGAGGTGTGGAGGGCGAAGCCCTCCGCAAAAAGACCCAACCTAGCCCCGGTGCCGCCATCGCGGGGAGGTGTGGAGGGCGAAGCCCTCCGCAAAAAGACCCAACCTAGCCCCGGTGCCGCCAGAGTGTCAAGTCGGCGCAGCCGAAGCTGAACCATATCTAACAGAAGGTAACTACTCCCTATGCGAATGACCATTGTTCGTCACGGTGAAAGTGAGTGGAATCGCATCCATCGCTACCAGGGTCAACTCGATGCGCCTCTATCCGAACTGGGCCTGCGCCAGGCCGAGGCGCTGGGTGAGCGGTTGAAGCATGAGACGATCCATCAGATCTATAGTAGCCCCTTGCAGCGCGCTGCCCGTACTGCGGGTGCCATCGCTGCGCACCATCCCCAGGTTCCTTTTGCCTACAACGATGCACTTCTGGAGATCCATCACGGTGAGTGGCAGGGCAAGTTTGCCGATGAGATTACGGCCAACTATGCCGAGGGGTTGCGCGAGTGGCGCGAGCATCCGACGCGCTCGCAGATGCCCGGTGGCGAGAGTTTCTCCAACGTGCTCAAGCGAACCCTCGATTTTCGCGAGCAGATCACTACGCTTCATCGCGATCAGCATGTCCTGGTCAGTACGCACGATGTGGTCGTGAAGATCCTGATTGCTGATGCCCTCGGGATGAATATGGATCGGATCAACCGCATCTGGGTGGCCAATGCCAGCATTTCGGTGATCGAGTATAGCGATGAACTTCCCTACCTGGTAAGCCTGAGCGAGGCAAGCCATCTGGGGCTGTTGGCCGTTGGACGTGAGGGTCAGAAGGCACTGTAGTAGCCACGGAGCAGAGCTGTGGAGATTATACATGCCCTTGATCCTGGGACTTCTCACCATCCGGTCGTGCTCACCATGGGCAAGTTTGATGGTTTGCACCTTGGCCACCAGCGCCTGATCGCCACCGCGATCGAGCGCGCCCAGGCCCTCGGTCTAGAGAGTGCCGTACTAACCTGGGAGCCCCATCCGAACGCGGTGCTACGCCCCGATCAGCCACTCAGGCTGCTAACTAGCCTTGAGGAGAAGATCGAACTGATCGCCCGTCAGAACCCAGATCGCCTGATCATCGCCCCCTTTACGACGGCTACGATGGCGACCAGCGCTGAAGCCTACATGGCTGAAGTGCGGGCTGCATTCCCGCTCCGTGAGCTCTGGGTGGGCGAAGATTTTGCCATGGGTCGTGGGCGAAGTGGGAATGTCGCCCGGCTCCGAGCTATTGGCACCGAGCTGGGCTTTACGGTCGGTGCGGTTGACAGTGTGCTGCTTGATGGCGCACCAGTCAGTGCTTCGCGGGTACGTGAACTGCTCGAGGCTGGTGATCTCGCGGGAGTGGCACGCCTCCTCGGTCGCACCTTCAGTCTGCGTGGCCGTGTGGCCACTGGTGATAGGCGCGGGCGCCAGATTGGCTTTCCAACGGCCAACCTGCAGATTGCCCCGGAACATGTTCTGCCAGCCGATGGGGTTTACGCCTGTCGTGCCTACCTGGATGCAGAGAGCATCCCTGCAGTGACGAATATCGGTGTGCGCCCAACCTTTGATGGGTTGCGGCGCACGGTTGAGGCCCATCTGCTCGACTGGTCAGGCGACATCTACGAGCACTCACTCAGGCTTGAATGTGTAGCCCGTCTGCGCGGTGAGCAGCGCTTTACGGGCATCGAGGCTCTGGTGGCGCAAATTGAGCTTGATGTGGCGGAGGCGCGTAGACTGCTCAGCGCAACGTGACGGCAGTAGCTACGTTCATCAAGTAGCTCACCCGCACAGTGTCCCCTGGGCACGGATTGGTATAGATACTCTCTGCGCCCAGCCGTGCCTGACGTGGCTGGGCTTCGTCTACATGGCAGTAGACAAGATCGTAGAGGATGGTTCCATGGATATTTACCGCCTGAACGGCTTGCAACACAGCGTCTCGGCTTCCTGAGACGATCATTCGGTAGGCTCCTCTCATGGTAGAATCGTGACGAGCATACGGGAGGTGTGGAGGGCTTCGCCCTCCACAAAAAAACCAACCCAGCTTTGGTGCTGCCAGAGTGTAAAATCGACATAGTCGAAACCTAATCCAACCGTAGGCGGACAAACTGCTGCGTGAAATGTACGAGTTCTTGGGGGCGCTCACGCTGGGGGAGATGACCACAGCCGGGTAGTTCCAGGATCTGTGCCCGCGGGAGATGGGTGCGGAAGAAGGTACATGAGCCTTCAGGCAGGAAGGTGTCCCGTTGGCCCCAGACGAGGGCCACTGGCACCCTAATGCTCCGAAGTTCGCTGGGCGTGAGCAGATCCTCCTCGCGAGTGGCCATGATGAACTGGCGCACCGCCTCGCGCTGGAAGAGTGCCTGGAAGCTCCGTTGGCCCAGGTAGAGAGCCAGGGGTATACGGCCAAACATCTGGCGGTAGATACGGCGTACCGTTGCGAGATCGGGTACCATGGCGGTGCGTGCGAACGGCTCCCACGAGGCGCGCCCGTCCAGCAGTGCGCCACCCGGGTCGACTAATACAATCCCAGTGGTGAGTTCGGGTGTACGTGCGGCGAGCTTTGCAGCGATCCAGCCACCCATCGAGTTCCCAACGAGGAGCGCTGGTCTACCGATGCAGTCGCGGATCAGGGCCTGAACCACGGCAACCTGCTCGTCGATCGTTGCGTAGCGCCGCCCTTTTGGGTAACCACTCTGGCCAAACCCGGGGAGATCGAGGGCGTAGACGGGACCAATACCGGTCATGCCGTGTAGAACAAAGAGCCAGGTTAGTGCGCTGTCGGCGATACCATGGATCAGGACAACTGGTTGCTCCCAGCCAACTCCGGGTTGTGGTGCAAGCTGAAAATAGTGGATCGGAATCCCACCGAGGTGCTGCTCATAACTCTGGGCACCGCGGCGCAGCATGGCCCGCCGCATCATGCCCAGAGCCAGGGGGAGGAGCGCACGTGAGAATGGTGCACCAAGGCTGATCATCCACCTACTCCGGCTCATGCGTGCCTCTGGGCAGTCTAGGGCCATCCACAAACAACCAACCCAACCACTAGCGTAACGGTTCACCCTTCTCCCGGAGCGAGGGTGTCTCGCCCTCGTGAAACAACCAACCCAACCACTAGCGTAACGGTTCACCCTTCTCCCGGAGCGAGGGCGTCTCGCCCTCGTGGTGCCCTCCTGTACGG
>CAIWUD010000265.1 GCA_903915775.1 uncultured Chloroflexota bacterium
CCGCACGTGGTCGTCGTAGAAATCGCGCAGGAAGTAGCCGCGCAGATCTCGCCCCAGGCCCCGCTCGACAAAGGCCAGGTTCTCGGCGTAGCGCTCCTCGCCAAAGGTCACGCGCAGAAAGCGTTTGAAGCGCTCCACGATATCGTCGGCAAACCACTCGCCGTCGAGGATAGGAATGACATTGTCCCGGTCGGGCAGAAACGTGAGTGCCTCTCGCTCTTCGCCCCTCGCAACTCGCGCCATGTACTCCTCCACCGTCTCCCCCGCATTCGCAAGGATCAGCCCCGGCGCGTCCAGCGAATAGCGGCCGAACATGCAGCCTACGGCGTATGAGAGGAACTCGCGCAGTGTGTCGGCCAGCAGCAGCGCTTCGTATTCGTCGTCGGACTTGCCGGCTCCGTAGCGGTAGTGCGGGTTGCAGGTGAGTGTTATTTCGTGTAGCGGCACGTCGGGTGTCAGTTCGTCCTGCAGGCCGTAGGCGTCGATGAAGATGCGGTTGTTCTCTTCCTCCAGCCGCTGCATCTCGCCAGTCATGGCCTGCCAGTGGGCGCGCAGGTGGGCATAGGTGGCAGCCAGCGTGGCCTGGCGGTGCCCGGGCCGCAGCAGGGGCAGGGTGGTGAAGTCCCAGGAGGTTTCGTAGGCGTCCCAGTCGGTACGAGAGACGAAAATCGCTTTATTGCAGATTTGACGGACATCCTGCGTTTGAGTTTGGGGATTAACCAGATTGGGCAATTCCTGAATAACACCCACGGTGGTGTTTAGAGTTCCACCTCTAATAGTGAGCAGGAGTTGAGTAACAACAGAGTTCAGTGGCCCAAGTTGATCAGATACATTTGCTCCGAACAGGGTGGGGGCCGCATCATTGAATCCATAACCTACAGGCCGCCATCTGAAACTCAGTATTCCGGAACCAACTTTGCCCCATGTTACGCCTTCCCTGAAAAGGTATTGCGTATTTTGTGGACGTGAGCGCAGACTGCCGTCTGGATTCCGATAGTTTTTGATTCGGAAACCGTCATCCTCCCAATCCATCAAATAGGCAAATCCCATATACCATCGTCTGAAATCTCCTGCCTTGTCCGTCAGTATCCATCGTGAGCTTGCTGATATTCGCGAAACTGCAACCTCCCAAAACATTCGCATAAACATTTCGTCATTCCGAGTTCCCACCCCTTCTTTGCCCTCATAATCGAAGCCTATTAGTCGGTTGTCATATAATCGCTTTACAGCGGTACTCACCCAATACGCAATCGGCGCGCCAGGAATTTTCTTGAAGTCGGCGGCGGAGGCGCGGTAGAGGGGCGAGGCTAGCGCCGCACGCAACGCTGTTTCTTTTTCAGCCTCACTGTTGCCGTCCACCAATCGCACGTAGCTGCCCTTGAAGGCGGGACGATGTGCATGCTCCACCACAAAAGCGGTCGTCGAGACCACCTCACCGCCGATGCTGTCGAAGGCTTTGGCACCAAGATGAGCCATCGCCAATAACGTCTCCTCGTCGAGCAATTTGCCGCGCAGCTTTTCGTAGGAGGAGAGGAACATCCAGCTCTGCATGGTGATCATGGCAGTCAGCCCGCCCTGCTTCGCCAGATCCAGGTTGCGTTCGATAAACATGGCAAACATATCTGATTTGCTGTCCGGGTACTCATTCTTTGCGAACGTTGCCAGTTCCTCGTTCATCCCCTTGCCCAGATAGGGCGGGTTGGCGACTACCACATGATGCTTGCGCGCCAGGTACTCCATCTGCGCCAGCACGTCGAGCACGCGCTCGTTGAAGCCGTGCGTGAAGAGGTCGTCCGCGGCGCCG
>CAIWUD010000266.1 GCA_903915775.1 uncultured Chloroflexota bacterium
AGTCGGAGGAGTTGGATCACCAGTTCCGTATGAGCAACCATGGAAGCCTCCCTTTCTTGGTTCCATCCCTGTCCCAATACCCGCTCCTATCCCCTGCTCAACCTGGTTTCAACCCAGTCTGTTCAGGGGGGGGTGGCCCCACTTCGCTTCGAGAAGTGGGGCAGAAGTGGGGCCACCCCTTTTAGGGCATCCCAATGCGCTAAAGTACGAGATTTTTATCTCGATTCATAGATCTTTGTAAAAAGAAGTGGGGCCGGCCTATTTGCCTTCCTATTGCCCTAAACCCCTGAGGTGGCCCCACTGCCCCACTTCTTTTGAATCAAGCTGCGTTTCCCAAAAAAATACCGTGAGAGGTCAAATTTCCCGAGAAATGGTCACCGTGCGATCAGGTTTCCATCACCCCTGGGGGGAGGTGCCAACAGCGTGGGCGGGTGCCGTTGATGCGCTTCTTGACTGTCAGATGAGGTGGATGCACCTCGCGCAGGAGCCCATCCTGCTCGAAGAGTTGGGAGAGCGCCCGTTGGGAGAAGGTCACCGGGCGCCCTGCCGCCTTGAGTTGCTTGCAGACCTCATCGAACGTGCTCTCGACGATGAGGTAGGTTCCATCAGCATCGTGTCCGCCGATCAGGATCTGGCCGGGCCGCAGTTCATGGGTGAGGGCGTTGAGATCGATGAGGACCGCACGTCCGCTGGCAATGAGGGAGCGGACCGTTTCCAGAAAGAACTGGCTATAGCGCTCCTGGGTGGTCATATCGAGCTGCGTGCGTGCCAGATTCAGCAGGTCGTGTTTGCATTGCAATAACCACTGCCTCACTCGACTCTCTGACCAGTGCTCACGTGCCGCCAGGAACCGACAGAAGCACTCCCAGGCCACGTAGAGCACCGCCACATTGCTGGCAATGCGCCCCGGATTGGTCGCATGGTCGCCCCCTCCTTCGAGTTTGCTCAGGATGCTGGCGCGAGTGTTCAGGTGTAACTGCCGATTGGCGCTGACCTGGTCGCTTGTGGCAAGCCAGCGCAGGTAGTCGATCATCAGCGGCTGGAGCAGGCGGGCGCGCTGCTGAACATCGCTGAGCTTCCCGCGGTTGACACTGCCGCGCCCAAGCGGAACGCTGAGAATGCGGGCAAGCAGCGACGCCTCACCCTCCGGTTGATCTTCACCGCTGCTCAGCAGGGCACCACGGATGGGAAAGGCCGCCCGCACTTCACTGTTCGCGTCGAGGCGGCCACGGGCCATATTGTCGCCATAGTTCTGGAGGAGAAAGGTCACCTGCTGTGGCTTCACATTCGCCGCCTTGTAGTCATCCAGCAGCATGGGCATATCTTTCAGGTGCCAACCCAGGCGCTGGATGCTGTTCGCGGTGCTCGTCCAGGTATCGGTAGGTTGGCTCGGCGTGAAATCACCGTAGAGGGCGAGCGCAGCACAGGTCACGCTGGTCTTGTGCGAGCCGGTCGGCCCGTAGAGGTGTACCATTGGTGCGGGTGCGTCGATGCTGTCGAGAACCGGCCCGAGTACGACTCCACCGATGAGCGGTACCATCACGTTCGTCGGTGCAATACCCAGGAGGCTGTCGAAGACCGCTAGGCAGTCGTGGATGGGGATGTCCGGGGGGGTGAGCCGGTAGTGCTGAAGTCGTCGAGGAAGGTGGCAGCCCGATGCCTCATGCCAGCCCTCAGCATCGACATAGCCATTGGCGAAGAGGAAGCG
>CAIWUD010000267.1 GCA_903915775.1 uncultured Chloroflexota bacterium
CTATGCCACCGCCCATGGCTGGGTGTTGGAAACACGGACCATGGGCTATGCCCTTGGGCTGAATCGGGATGGACTCCTAGCCCACTGCTACTGGGGGCCGCGTCTCCACGGTGCCGCTGACTACCCGGCCCCGCCCACGTCTGCAGGATGGGCCTCGTTCAACGGCCCGGCCCAGCTTACCCCTGAAGAGTATCCCGGCTATGAGGGCATGAAGTATAGCGAGCCGTGCCTGATGATAACTTTTGCCGATGGTGTGCGTGGGAGCGTACTGCGCTTTGTTGCTGCCGAACTGCATGAAGGTGAGCGACCAGAGTTGCACATTCAGCTCCGCGACACCGCTTATCCGCTACGGATTACGCTCCACTACCGCGTCTATGGTGAGTACGATCTGATCGCACGCTGGGTTACTGCGTCCAACGAGGGCGATACACCGATCAACATCGAGCGGATCTGGTCGGCCCAGTGGCATGTACCCCTCGGTCCTACCTATCAGCTCAGCTACCTCGCTGGGCGCTGGTTTGAGGAGTTCCAACTCCGCCGCGTCCAGCTGCGTGAAGGGGTCAAACTGCTAGAGAGTCGGCGGATTACGACGAGCCACCAGCATAGCCCCTGGTTTGCCCTCGATCAGGGGCATGCCAGCGAAGAGAGCGGGGCGGTCTGGTTTGGTACACTCGCCTGGAGTGGTAACTGGCAGATTGCTGCCGAGGCGACGATCTTTGGTGCAACACGTGTTGGCATTGGCCTCAACGATTGGGACTTTACCTGGCGCCTTGAGCCGGGTTCACCGTTCACGACGCCGGTGAGCTACGCTGGTTTCAGCTGCGAAGGTTTTGGTGGGGCGAGTCGCCGCTTCCACGACTTCATCCGGGATAGCGTCGTGCCCCACGGGCATACACCCCATAAGGTGCTCTACAACTCCTGGGAGGCCACCGAGTTTGCGGTCGATGAGGAGTCGCAGGCCCACCTAGCAACGCTTGCCGCTGAGATGGGTATTGAGCTCTTCGTGGTCGATGATGGCTGGTTCCATGGCCGCAACCATGATCGGGCTGGGCTCGGTGACTGGTGGCCTGATGAGCAGAAGTTCCCACACGGGCTCGCTCCGCTCATCGCACGGGTACGGGCCCTTGGTATGGATTTCGGGCTCTGGATTGAGCCGGAGATGGTCAACCCGGATAGTGATCTCTACCGCGCCCACCCGGACTGGGTGATCCACTTCCCTACTCGGGCACGTACGGAGGGACGTAACCAGCTGATTCTCAACCTTGGCCGTCCTGATGTGCAGGACTACCTGATCGCCAAGCTCGATTGGCTCCTGGCCAACCATACAATTAGCTTTATCAAGTGGGATATGAATCGTAACGTGAGTGAGCCTGGTTGGCCGGGGGCGCCAGGTGACCAGCGTGAACTCTGGGTGCGCTACGTCATGGGGGTCTACCGCGTATGGGGTACGCTCCGTGAGCGCCACCCCGAGGTAATCTTTCAGAGCTGCTCGGGCGGAGGGGGGCGTGCCGATCTCGGTATTCTGCGCCTTGCCGATCAGATCTGGGTAAGTGACTATACTGAGCCAGCTGGGCGCCTGACCATTCAGGAGGGCTTTTCGCAACTCTTTCCAGCCAGCACAATGGAGTCCTGGGTGACCGATATGGGCCCAGCGTGGCTGCCACTCAGCTTCCGCTTCCACGTGAGCATGGCCGGTGTCCTGGGTATTGGTGGGCATCTTGAGCGTTGGGGTGCTGAGCGGCGCGCCGAGGCGGCAGGGCTGATTGCGCAGTACAAGGCGATCCGCCACATCGTCCAGGATGGCGACCAGTATCGTCTCGCCTCACCTCAGGCTCACCCATACGCTGCGCTCCAGTACATGAGCAAAGATCGCGCTGAGGGTCTC
>CAIWUD010000268.1 GCA_903915775.1 uncultured Chloroflexota bacterium
CGTCATCATCAGCGCAGCCGAGTGGGTCGCACAGCTGCCGAGCGGCGACGCCATCCTGCTCCTCGTCGATGGGGATGGGAGGGTGCCTGGGGAGATCGCCCCACCGCCAGCGTCCGTTGCCGCCGCGCCCACTCCCTTCGCCTGCTGCCTCTACACCTCCGGCTCGACGGGCCAACCCAAGGGGGTGTTGATCGAGCAGCATGCGCTCCTGGAGCATTGCGACGCGATCCAGACCTGCTACCAGACGACGCCCGCCGATCGGGTGCTCCTCTTCGCCTCGCTCAACTACGTCGCGGCCCTCGAGCAACTGCTCGTTCCCCTCCTCACCGGTGGCACCGTGGTGCTGCGCGAACCCCAGCTCTGGTCGGCCCTCGAGTTCCCCATGAAGGTGCGCCACTACGGCCTCACCATCGTTGACCTGCCGCCAAGCTACCTCCAGACCCTCCTCGCGACCTGGGTGGTCTACCCCGATCTGGTGCGCGAGCTTCCGCTGCGCATGATCATCCTGGGGGGGGAGGCGACGACCCCGACCCTGGTGCAGCAGTGGCGCGAGACGCCCCTCCGCACCATCCCCCTGCTCAACGCCTACGGTATGACCGAGACCCCGGTGACGGCGACGCTCTACACCATCCCTGCTGATCCGGAACGGGTCTGGACGCGGATCCCCATCGGGCAACCGATCCCGCAGCGCCACGCCTACCTGCTCGATGCGCAGCAGCAGCGCGTGGCTGCGGGGGAGGTGGGCGAGCTCGCCATTGGCGGGATTGGGTTGGCGCACAGCTACCTGAACCAGCCAGAGCTTACGGCGGAGAAGTTCATCGCGAACCCCTTCGGGGAAGGAAGGCTCTACCGCACGGGTGACCTGGCCCGTTGGCTGCCCGACGGCAACCTGGAGTATCTGGGACGGGCGGATGCGCAGGTGCAGATCCGCGGCCATCGGGTCGAACTGGGGGAGGTGGAGGCAGCGCTGCGCCACCACCCATCGGTGGCACAGGCGGTAGTGGTGGCGCGGGAGGTGGGGGAAGCGCAGGAACTGGTCGCGCTCGTGGTGCCACACACCGGGGTGGTCCATGCGGGGGAGACGAACGACGTGGAAGCACCGTCTGACCTTGCCCAAGCGCTCCTCGCCTTCCTGCGTACGCGGCTCCCGGGGCAGATGGTACCGGCGTGGGTACACCTGGTGGCGACCCTCCCACAGCTTCCGAACGGGAAGCTGGACCGACGCGGCGTGGCCGACCTCCTCCAGGAGCTGTTCCCGGCTCCTGCTCCCGCGTCCCACCGTGCGGTCCCCGATGGCGCGACCGCCCTGGGGGGGCTCGAGGGTGTACCGTTTAGCGAGCGGCTCACCCGTGAACTTGTTGCCGCCACATCGGACCAGGAGCGTCGCCAACGGCTCGAAGCCTGGCTGCGGCAGGAGTTACACCAGGTGCTCGGACCGTCGGAGGCGCAGGGATTGGAGGCACGTACCCGCTTCATGGATGTCGGGGTCGATTCGCTCGTCGCAGTCGAGCTACGCAACCGGCTGATGGCCAGCCTCGGGCGTACGCTACACACGACGCTACTCTTCGACTACCCCACCCTGGAGGCACTCGCGGCCTACCTGCTGACCCTGCTAGCTCCGGTGGCACCGGCTGTGCCACCAGCGGAGAAGCCAGAGCTGCGCCGCGCCCCGACCGCTACACCCGCCGAGCCGCGCACCACCGACGAACTGATCGCCTTCATCAACCGTGAGTTTGAGGAACAGGACTAATGGCAGATAGCAGCGAACGCTCCAGCCTCCACACCGCCCTGCAGCAATCGGCGAGCATCATCCAGCGCTACAAGCAGACCATTGCAACCTACCGCTCACCCATTGCGCTCATCGGCATCGGTTGTCGCTTCCCCGGAGGGGGAGACTCGGTGGAACAGCTCTGGGAGCGTCTGCTGGCGGGGTTCGATGCGATTGAGCCGATGCCAGCGAGCCGCATTCGGGACATCCAGGTAGGCGACCAACGAGAGGAACAGCCATCCTGGGGCAGTTTCCTCACGGGGGTGGATACGTTCGATGCATC
>CAIWUD010000269.1 GCA_903915775.1 uncultured Chloroflexota bacterium
ACGCCCATCCTCATCAACTAGACCGTAGGGATCGATGATCGCCGCTACAGCGTAGTGACCCGGTTGGCTAAAGACGCTCCTGATATCACCGAGTGGCGCATCCTGGGCCAACTCGGGCAGCAGGGGATGGTTGGCATAGTTAGCCTGCCAACCGGTCGTCAGATCTACTTCCAGGTCTGGTTGTAGCGCCTTCCCCGCAACAAAACGGTAGATGGGTGCACAGTCGACACGGTAGTCGTCGTCCGGCTGCAGGGGTGGCAGCGGAACCTCGACTACTGGTGGCGGCTGATCCAGGTCGCTATGGGCAATGCAGAGCACCATCGGAAATTCACTCACTCCGGCACTCGGCGCCGTTTGCGCCACACCCTCCGGACTACGATTCTTGATGCGTAGATCTAAATCCTCCACCTGACCCTGATCATTCAGGGTAATGGCAAAACGCTCAATAAAGAGATCACGACTACCTGGGTAGGTCTTCACCAGGCCGAGGTTGAGGAGCCGTGGCGTCTCGGTGCTATTCTCAGCCCGCCGCGGATACCCCTGGCTATCCGTACCATTCTGGCTGAAGTAGACACGGTACTGGAAACATGAGGCGTCAAACTCGCTACCAAAGGCATCGTGAAGGGTCACCGTATTGAGCCCATCCTGAGCGAGGAACGCTGCCACCGCCGGTGCACCATCGAGTTGACGCCATGTGGTCTGCGCAAAGACGAAGGGATCACTACAGAGCAGCTGGCTCGAACGGAACTCCACGCTGAGATCGGCTCCGGGATTGCCCGTTGCCCCACGGTTGATCGCCGTCGACCAGTTGATGGCAAGAACACGCGACTCGCCCAGAGACCCATCGGCCGCATCACGCAGCCGTACATCGTGGTAGCGCGAGAAGTACCACCCCTCTGCGGCACGTACCGCCACAACCGACTCGGTGGCACCGCCAAGGGCCCCGCGGAAGATTGTGTTCATCGGCTGCGCGTTCGGCCCGCGCCCGCCCAGAGCGAAGGCCCATGCCGTGTTGGGTGCCTGACCGGCAACATAGTCGCCATCACCAGGCTGAGGTGCTACTGCGGGCACTAACGCAACCCCAAGGTAGGCCCGCGGCTCCTGTTGGGGTAGCACCGGCGGTTGCGCCCCCGAGCCACCAATGAAATACTCGGGGCTGTCGGGGAGGATGCGTCGCAGTTGCAACGTATCACTGCGCGAGGCGACCGTGGCCGAGGCGAGCAGTGAGCCATCACTGTTGGCGGTACGCCCACCCAGGAGGTAGATCTTATCCCCATAACTGAAGCCTGCCGCACCGACGCGCCCCTGTCCCTCCGTACTCACCTCCTCCTCAGTACCAGCCTCACCACTACCCAACCCCGCCTTCTCACGCCAACTCAGAGCACCCTGATCACCCACCTCGGCCAGAAAGACCCGAGCATTGGTGGTCGTCCGACCCACATTGGTGAAGCCGCCCGTGACATAGATCGCGTCACGCTCCGCTCCATCCAGGCTCCGCGCCTTCGACCAGATGGTCGTATGCTCGTGCAGGGCGAGGGGCATGGGCGCCGTTGTCGCCCAAACACCGGCACCGGCTGTACCGAGGGGATGCTCGAGCGAACCGTCGCTCGGATTGATCTTGGTGTAGTAGACGCTATTGAGCAGACTGCCCGTTGTGCCTAGGCTACTCATCCTGGTCGAGAGCCCACCAAGCACATAGAGGTAGACGCTCCCATCGGGACGCTTGATTGTCTGCACTCCGGCACTCTCAACGGGAACCGGTAGGAGGTAGGAGCGGGTGGCATCACCACTCGTCCACACCAGGTCGCCGTTGAACGCCGCACGACCGATCTGCACCAGCCGGATCGAAAGGTTAGCGCCACACAGGTTGGCGCGCCCGCCAACGACATAGATCAGGCCCTGCGCATCGTACAGGGTGACTGTCTGGCCGCCTGAGCTCACTTGCACCGGCTGCTCGGCAGTCACCAGGCTGGCAGCGCCAGCACGGGTGCGCGCCGCGCCAGACTGATCACCGAAGCCTGCACAATTCTCATCAAGCAGCATGACCGATGCTGGTAGCGGCTCGTTTCGCCAAGTCTGATCCGCTGGGAGACCAGGAGCGGGTAGGATCGCCCCGGTCCGCGAATTGACATTGGCCCAGAAGACGGTCGCCTGAGCGCTGCCCATCCCGGAGATCTCGGAGCCAGCGATAGCGTAGATGCGGCGCCCGAGCGTGGTGACGGCATGCCCCTCACGCGGAGTGGGTAGCACCCCCACCTGACTCCAAGGGGTCAGATGGCCAATTGGGCTGAGCAGGAGCGCCCCCTGCTGATCACCCTCGAGGATCCCACCATCGTTGCTCACCGCAACACGCTGCAGCGAGACACCATCGCCACTGATGAAGTCGGCGGCACTATCGTCAAGAGCCTGGAACAGCTGCTCCTCCGCAGCACGGGTGGGCATTCCGGGGAGTGCCACGACAACGAGCAGGAGCAGCAACATTGAGAGTAGAGAGCGGATCATATGGGGCCAAGATTGCGGTAGTGACACGGAAACCCTCCATGGAACCCGAACGAGAACAGTTCACCCTGCTCCTGAGCGCGCAAGCGTCTCATTCGCAAAGCTGCCGTTCGGTGTACGCAAACCTGAGTGAATAGCCTACCTGCCTGCGCAGACATCACCAGAGAGGCGCAGATCCAAGTTCACCCGGGTAGCGGGAACCAGACTCCCTGACTGGATGCGGTTCTTCACCTCGATGGCAATCTGCGCCTCACTGCCCGCACCCGTCCAGAGATCGCCGTAGGCACGCGCAGGGCTACTCACCCCACCAGGATCGCGGGGATTGATGTAGAACAGGGTGGCGCTGAGCGTATAGGCCCCAGGCGGGATGCGCTCGCCAAAGCGGTAGCGTAACCGCCCATCCTGATCCACCTTGATGAAGGTCGTAAAGGGTTGGCCCGTCACCGAGTTGCTGACCGTCACCTGGCCAACGTTCGGATAGTTGAGGGTCTCGCCACCGGTGAGGGGGATGGCGCGGAAACGATCGGCAGCGAAGCTAGTGAGCGGTGAGGGATCCAAGCCCCGTTGGCAGCGATCATCGTTGATGATCTCCTGGAAGCTGAGCATGATCTGATCGACATTGGTTGTCCCGTTAGGGTTGTAGATCAGGTCGGCCGCCGAACGGTAGTAGCTCGGGTTGGAAGGAATCCCCGAGGAGAGCCCAGTTTCCGGTAGGCTCGAGAGGGCCAGGACGAACACATCGATGCTGTTACCCTTCAGGTAACGGTTACTCACATCAATGGCCTGGCTAATCGGACGATCGTAGCGCACACCTCCACGCACATAGTGGCCACCGTAGAGCGTCGTCTGGCAACGGGCATTCTCGATCACCAGATTGCTGGGGATGTCCCGACACTCTTCCCAAGCCAGACCAGCAATGACCGTGCCCTGCTCATCACGCAGCTCGGAGCTAGGGGTAAAGGTGTTACTCGTACTCTGAGTGAGGAGCAGGTTCGCCGCACTCTCGCTAAAGATCTGGTTCGAGACCCCATCGGTGATGAAGATCACCACCCGCTTGTAGGCATAGACCTTACCAGTCGGCTGGTGCATCACTGTCGTCGGCGCATCACGAAAGATCGTCCAGGCCCGATAGAGTCCACTTGCCGCATTGGTTCCCCCATCAACCAGGTAGGAACTTCGCCCCGTGGTCGTATTGATAACCGCATCGATCGCCTGCTGCGGATCACTGGTAAAGGGGTAACCATCATCAAAACTGTAGGCAGCAGTGAGCGGAGACTGCTGGTTGAACCAGACGAAACCGAACTGATCGGGTGGGTAGAGATCCGGGTTAGTCTCAAAGCTCTCATTGCCTGGCATGTAGAGCTTGCCGATCATCGCCCTAATCGCCTGCTTCGCCACATAGATGCGGCGCTCCCGCTCGGTGGACCAGTACTGGTTCGAGCCTGTACCAGTCACCTCGGTGGTACCTGGCACGGGTGAGCCATCAAGGGCCGAGGTGTAGGTTGGACCATTGGCACACTGCCAGAAGCGCGCGGGTTCACCAACCAGGGGTGGGTTACGCAGGGGCGGGTTACCACCACTTGCCCGCATATCACACTGACCGTTGAAGTTGGCCGACATCGAGCCAGAGAGATCGAGGACAACCATATACTGAATTGGCTGAGTCGTCTGGGGAATGACCTGATACTCGGGCCAGAAGGCCACGTCGCCCCAGAGTTCACAACACGTGTCATCGTTCACCGGCACCGCACTGAACTGGCAGGGCACCGATTGTGGTGCCGCCTTCCCCATGTAGACGAGGTCGAAATATTTCCGCCCCTGCTCCTGGCCCTGCTCCAGGATGGTAAAGCGACCGAACTCGACGATCTTGAAGCGTACGGCATTATCATCGTTCTTATCCGCCCCCGGGCCAGTCGAGTCGTTGTAGATCGGGAGAATCAGGATAGAGCCGGCCGCAATATGTTCGGCAATCGCCGCATCCTGACCACCCTGCTTCCAACCACGGGTGCCGTAGACCCAATCACCCTCGTTGAGCTCCCCCGGACGCGAGGGGTAGTCACTGTCAGGCGCCTGGAGTTGACCATTGGGCGCACCCCGCTCCGGGGCCTCATCGAAGCCCCAGGAAAGGTTGCCCACTCCACGCAGGCTAGCCTCGAGCTCCTGCGCACTAGACGATGAACGCCCAGTCTGACCCTGGTCAGCCTTCCAGCGTAGGAAGCCGAAGCTGCCAGGCTGACTATCCTGGGCACTATGGACGTAGAGGCGGCGTGCACTGTAGCCCGAGGGCAACATCCGCCAGTGATCATCGATCACCCCGTCGTTGTCAGCATCGGGCGGGTTCGGTCGGCGCATCTGCCCCTGCTCACTATCGATCATCGCCTGATCGACGGCAATCGGATAGACGCCATCGCCGAGGGCACACTGACCAGCGTAGGCGTTCGCCCCAATCGGCAGATCGGGGCGCCCAACGACCCGTGCAAAGAAGGTGCCAACGCGCCCCGCAAGGGTCACCTGGACAAAGCCAACCCCGTACGGGATGTCAGTGGCACTCGGTGTGACCGTCGTCATTCCGGCAAGCGACCGACCCTGGGGGTCAAGGTAGGCGATCTGGAGATCAAGCTGCTCACCGGTAGCACTCTCTCCGTACGGTGCCACCTCAACCCCATTCGCCCGTAGCGAAGCCACGACTGCGTTGTAGACCTGCTCGTTGGTATCTGAAGGACCACGCCGGATGACGATGTTCATCCCGGCAAGTGAAGCAGCGTTCGCCGCAGCCACGGCCTGGCGCTCCTGGGCAAAGGTGTTGCCTACATCGACGGATAGACCGACCATAGCGACGAGGAGCACGATCATCAGGGCGATCAGTGGCAGGCTCTGGCCCGGTCGATGCGCTTGATAGGTTGTCCGATGGTATTTCATGGGTTCTGCCTTTGGGGCATGGGTGAGGGGCCACGGTAGCTTGACCGTTTGGCACTACCGGGGCTGGGTAGGGAGCTGTGGCGGGTGAAGCCCTCCACTTGAAGCGTGCCCTACATCCCGGTGAAGAGGGTGCTGCGCATTGGGGTGAGGTGAGAGGCCTGGAGGCGTAGGGTCTCGCCAAAGACTGGGGCGAGCGGGAAGAGGAACTGGTAGTCGTAGCGCACCGTCACCCTGATCCAGCAGCCACGCCCACCGGCCTGGAGTTGCTGCCCTGGAATATCACCACGACAGGCTGGTTGCAGATTGGTTGGATCAAAGCCGCGCAAATTCTCGATGGAGATGTAGGCTTCAGGATCGGTGGCAGCTCTGTCGTGCAGCCGATCGACAAGCAGATCATCCTGATCATTCCCATTCAAATCGTGTAAGTCTGCAAAACCGCCCCCCTGATCGCCAGCAGCGCCGTAGATCCGGTTCACTACCTCAGCATAGTTAATCGTTACATCCCGAATGCGCTGACCATCCATAACTACCTGCGGGTAGCTACCAAACGTTGCCCCCTCCTGCGCTGCGGCACGTAACCCCTGTAACGTGAAGTAGATCAGACCCAGATCAACCGCAGCTGCAAGCAGAAAGAAGATCAGCGTCGAGGCGAGTGCAAACTCGACGAGCGCTTGAGCCGGAGCTTGTTGTGAAAATTGGGTGCGCATCGTATGCCTACCAGGCTTCTACCGTCCGTCAGGGGCGCGAACCCTCAGGTGGATGGAGGATGAGCCAGTCTGCCACATCACGGGCACAGGCAACCCCTTTCGGCCTGGTTGGATCACGTCCAAGATTCTCAAGCGACCGGCGCTGGGTCACCTGCATCACCACCCCCTCGGGCATGCCGAGCAGACTGTAGAGCGGCGTCAGGCCATTGACCGAGTAGCTGATCGTGATCTCAATGGGACCCCGTTGATCAAGGTTGCGGGTAGCGGCACCACTGGGGTAGCTGATCGTAACGGCACTGGCGATATCACGCTGATCGTTGATTCCCTCGCCAATCACGGTCAACTCACTCCGGACCGCCACCATAATCGCGTTGACACAATCATCCGCGGCGAGCCCGGGGTAGTTCTCGGGTGGGTTCGTCGCCAGATCCAGCCACGACTGGTGGGGTGGGAGTTGGGCCGCTACTTCAGCACCGTTGCGGGTGGCTTGTGCAATCGTAGAGTAGGCAAAGATTAGCCAACCGAACTCGATGATCGCAAACACGACCAGGAGTAGCATCGGGAGGAGCAGCGCTAGTTCAACGATCGATTGTGCCCGTATCTGGCTCTGACAACGCATCAGGAGCCTCCCCGCCCGCCAGTAGACCTGCCTTGAGCTCTACCCACAGCTTGATTATAGAGATACGCATGCATGGGCCTCAATAGTCAAAAGGTCCCGTATTCGGAACGGTTCACACTTCTCTCGGCGCGAGGGCGTCTCGCCCTCGTGGTGCCCCCGTACGGGTAACCCCCTGTGGTTGCCCTGTCGCTGGCTACGCCGATTGTGAACAGGTACCCGTATTCGGAACGGTTCACATGTATCTCTGGCGCTACCAAGGCTGGGTTGGTTCTTTTGTGAAGGGCTGCGCCCTCCACACCGCCCCGGAGGCTGCGCAGGACAAGCCCCTCCCCCGTTGGGGGGAGGTTGGGTGGGGGGTGAGTGGGCCCGGCCCTCCACACCGCCCCTCAAGAGGCGAGGTTGATTCAGGAGTTATGTGCAAAATATAGACAAAAGACGTGCATTTTAGGTATACTGTAGTGGCGAGTGGTTATTTCGACATGAAATATGCCCAAGGAGCAGCCATGGCACGCCCCTTCCTCCCCATGACCGGACAGTGGCGGCGCGAGTTTACACGCCCACGCGGTCCTGAGCATGTACCGGCGCCTGGTGAATTAGCGCCCGACTTTACCCTACCCTACGCACGCCTCATCAATGGCCCAGCGGGCCCCCAGGTCGAGTATGGGCGCACGATCACGCTGAGCGCCCTCCGTGGCCGCCCAGTAGTGCTGAACCTGACCCGTATCGTCAGTGACCGCTTCTTCTGACCACACTGCGCGCCGCAGCTGGATGCTTTGCGGGAAACGTACCAAGAGTTTCAGGCACGCCAGGTCGAACTACTCGTCGTGAGTAGCACCGATCTCGAGATGACCAGCTTTGTCGCCGAGACGCTCCGCGCGCCATTCCCGGTGCTCAGCGATCCGGAGTGGTCCGTCTTCTCCCAGTACGGGATGGGCTCGGCCATGGGGGTGCCCCTACCAGGCAGCTTCATCATTGACGCTGAAGGGCGCATCCGTTGGAACTGGGTAGCCCCCCTTGCGGTCGTCTTCACCCCACCGCGCCCCGAGGAGCTGTTGTCACTGCTCGATACACTGTTCTAGGCACCACTCAGCTTCGGTAGCGCCGACGGGATAGTCTGGCGCTACCTGGGTTGGGTTGAGGCTTTTTGTGGCAGGCAAAGCCCACTACGCCTCCCGTACGAATGCAAAGAGGGTCTGGCGGGGGATTACCCCACCAGACCCTCTGTTTGTACCACCTACCGGTCGGTACACAGCGCAACGCCACCTACAAGGTGATCTTCGCGTAGAGGTAGCTCTCAAACGCCGTCTGATTGAGCTTCATCCAGCGATAGATGCGATCACGGAAGGCCCTCCACGGCTCATAGACAGCCTTGAAGTCCGCATCCTTCGCAGCAAACTCATCGTACAGCTCAAAGGCTGCCTTCTCAGCAGCGCCGAGGATCTCGTCGCTGTAGGCTCGCAACTTGGTACCACCCGCGATCAGCCGACCGAGAGCCTCGTTGTTGCGTGCATCGTAGCGGGCCAGCATGATCGTGTTTGCCTCGTGGCAGGCAGTCTTGAGGATCTCCTGGTACTCCTTGGGCAGCTTGTTCCACTCGTCGAGGTTGACCTCCACCTCAAGCGAAGGACCTGGCTCCCACCAGCCCGGGTAGTAGTAGAACTCGGCTACCTGGTTGAAGCCCAGCTTCTCGTCGTCGTAGGGACCGACGAACTCAGCAGCGTCAACCGCACCGGTCTGAAGTGCCTGGAAGATCTCGCCAGCACCGAGCACCTGCACGGTCACGCCCAGCTTCGTCATCACCTGGCCACCAAGGCCGGGGATACGCATCTTGAGGCCGTTCAGGTCGGCAACCGAGTTGATCTCCTTACGGAACCAGCCACCCATCTGGGTACCGGTATTACCGGCGGGGAACTGGATCACGTTGAAAAGCCGTGCGTAGATCTCCTGCATTTGGCCTAGCCCACCCGCCTCATAGAGCCAGGCGTTCTGCTGCTGCGCCGTGAAGCCGAAGGGGATGGCCGTGCCGAAAGCCGTTACTGGGCTCTTACCGATGTAGTAGTAGGAGGCCGTATGACCAGCAGCTACGGCACCCTGTGAAACGACGTCGAGCACCTGCGTCGCTGGGGCCAGTTCACCCGCTACGCGCGGCGTGATCTGGAACATACCATTCGTCATCGCCGCCACGCGCTCGGCCGTGACTACTGCACCACCGTAGATCGTGTCGAGTGACTGAGGCCAACTGGTGGCCATCTCCCACTCTACCGCTGGCATGGACGAACCCTGAGCCGGGGCCTGCGCCTGGGGCGCACTGGTGGCAGCCGCCGGGGCGTCAGTTGGGGCACCCGCCGCCGGGGCACTGGTTGGGGCAGCTGCAGGGGCGTTGCTGCACGCCGCCACGGTCATTCCTAGTCCGCCGATCACGCCTACGGCCGCGCCACGCAGAAAGTCTCGTCGCTTCATTCGCTACTCCTGAAAGTGTATACTTGATTCCAATGGGGAGTCTTCATATGAAGTATAGCCTAATGTGCAAATTCCGGCAAATACCTGGGCAAGAAAATTCGTAACCCCAATCGACACCATGATCCTGCTCGGCCTACTTCATACACATATCTAACACAGGAGGTGCAACTCTAGCCCATCCAAGAGCGTCGTTTTCTGGCATACTGTTAAGAGGGAGAAGATGGTCTTACCCTCCACACATAGCTTCACCTACACCATACGTGGTATGGGGCCCTATCTGCACAGCGAATGAACAACTTCCTGGTACGCTACAGTGGTGCCTAGGGCAAGCTGCGAGTGATGGCGTAGCCCGCCACAAACAATCTAACCCATCTTTGGCAGCGCCAGCTACTCACACCGGCGCAGCCAAAACTGAACCTTGTCTAAGGAGTAAGGACTCATGACTGTAAAAGATGCGTCGCGCAAACGCGATCGCGGCCGCCCTCGTATCGGCTTGATGATCGGTGGCATCGTACTGGTCGCTGCAGTGATCGGTGTTGCCTTCTTCGTGCTCAGGCCACCTGCTGCAGCACCGGGTACACTGCCAGAGGGCTGGTTGATCGCGACGGCGACGAGTGGCAATATTGCGGCAACGGTTGGTGCAACTGGGAATATCGATCCGCGTGCCGAGGCGAATTTACGCTTTGAGGCGAATGGTACGGTGGCAGCGATCCTGGTCAACCCCGGGGATGCCGTGAGCGCGGGGCAGCCACTCGCACAAATCGATACTGCTGGCCTACAGCTGCGTCTTGAGCAGGCCCAGGCCGATCTGCGCCAGGCTCAAGCCGATCTGGATGGGTTGCTTGCCGGTGCGAGTGAACAGGATCTGGCTGAGGCACGCGCCCGTCTGGAGCAGGCTCGCCGCCAGTATGATCAGGCTACCGATAGTGTAACCCCGGCGAATATCGCCGCCGCTCGCGCCGAACTCGAGAGCGCTCAGGCCCGTCTGGCCCGCCTCTCTGCAGGGCCCACTAGCGACGAACTGGCCAGTGCGAATGAGCGCCTCCAGGGTGCTCAGGTGAATCTGGAGAATGCCCGAGTCAGCCTGAGTAGCGCAAAAGAGCGTGCACGAGCGGATCTGGAGATCCGTGCCAATGCCCTGCGTAACGCTCAGGATACCTTTAGCCGCATCTACTGGGAGAACCGCGAACTGGAGGAGCGCCTGAACGACGATCTCCCCCGTGAGCGGGTCGATCAGGAGGCGGCAGCGCAGCGCGCTGTTGCTGACGCTGAAACAGCCCTAGGTACTGCTCAACTGGTCTACGATCAGGCACGCCAGGATGAGCAGAATTCACTCCAGGCGCGCCAGGCCGAACTAACCGCTGCTCAGGCTGCCCTCGATCGGGTGTTGCGCGGTGCTGAGCCGGAGGATCTCGCTAGCGCCCGTGCAGCGGTCCAGCGTGCTCAGGCCTCACTCGATCAACTCACTGGTGCCCAACGTCAGAGTGAACTGGCTATTCAGGAGTCGAGCGTCGAGATCGCCCAGGTTAATCTCGACCGCATCCAGGCCGCACCCGCTGCGAGTAGCCTCACCATCCGTGAGGCCGCAGTGACCCGTGCTGAAGTTGCCCTGAAGAGCGCCCAGCGCGATCTCGATCTCGGTACCCTGCGCGCACCTTTTGCCTCGACCATCGCACGGATCGATATGCGTATCGGTGAAGCTACGGGTACCGGTGCAACTATATCGATTGTCGATCTCGGTAGTTACCATGTCGACCTCCCCGTTGATGAGCTTGATATCGCCCAGGTGCAACTCGGCCAGCGTGCACAGGTTGAACTGGACGCACTGCCAGGAGTCACCCTGGGTGGTAAAGTGACCAATATCGCCCCCCAGGCTACTCGCAACGAGAGTGGAACAACTACCTATGAGGTGACGGTCACCCTCGATGATGGGAGCGTCGGGGTGCGCCCTGGCATGACGGTGGTGGTAGAGATTATCACTGAGGAGAAACAGGGTGTGGTGCTTGTGCCGCGGCGTGCCGTGCGTACCGAGGATGGTCAGAGTTTCGTCCTCGTGCCGAGCAGCAACCCTCTGGCCGCTCCTACAGCAGCCGATGCCCTCCCGGGAGATCGTCGCCCCGTAGAGCTTGGCCTGAGCAATAGCGAGTTTGTCGAGATTATCAGCGGCCTGAATGCCGGTGATGAGATCCTGGTACAGGATGTGGTAAGTACCTTCACGCCGGGCGGACCACCCAGGTAGTCGATAGGACAAAACTGAGATGAGCGAACTCATTGTCGTCAAAGATCTGACCAAAGTCTATACCATGGGTGATGTCCAGGTACAGGCCCTCCGTGGTGTCTCACTCACCATTAGAGAGGGTGAGATGGTCGCGATCATGGGTCCGTCGGGCAGCGGAAAGAGTACCCTCATGAATATCATCGGCTGCCTCGATCAGCCGAGTGGTGGCGACTACCTTCTCGATGGCCTCAGTGTGGCCGATCTCAGCGATGATGAGCTCGCCGCCATCCGCAATCAGAAGATCGGCTTCGTCTTTCAGCAATACATGCTGCTCCAGCGCACCACTGCACTGCGGAATGTTGAACTGCCCATGCTCTACGGCGGCCAGGGTGGTAACCGCACCGAACGGGCGAAGGCTGCCCTTGCCGCAGTGGGCATGCTCAACCGCATGCACCATAAGCCCAACGAGCTCTCTGGTGGTCAGCAGCAACGGGTGGCGATTGCGCGTGCACTGGTCAACGAGCCGCGCATTATCATGGCCGACGAGCCCACCGGGGCTCTGGATACGCGCACCGGTGAGGAGATTATGCAGATCTTCCAGCGGCTCAACCAGGAGCAGGGTATCACCGTCATCCTGATCACCCATGAGCACGATGTAGCCCAACACGCTGAACGGATCATCAGCATGCGTGATGGGCTCGTTGCCGGTGATGAGCCGGTACACCAGCGGACGATCGCTGCCGGGGCTGCGTCAGCTACGCCAAGCATGACGTGACCCGTGGGCTCGTTCTGACCCTCGTATCGGGGTACGTTGGAGCAACCACGGGGGTTGCCCGGTTGGCCTACCCCAAGGATGCATACCGATATGGCGAAACTGGATGAAAGCCTTATATGAACGCCATTGAGTCGCTTCGTATCGCCTTCCATGCCCTCTTCAACAATAAGCTGCGCGCAGCGCTCACAATGCTTGGCATCGTGATCGGTGTGGGTGCAGTCATTGGCATGCTCGCCCTTGGCAACGGCTTTCAGAACTTTCTGAATGGCCAGTTTGCCCAACTCGGTGCGGGCAACTTCTACGTCGCCCCCTTTGTCAATAGTAACCGCCTGGACGCTGTCACTGCCGCACGTCTGACTACCAGCGATGCCCTCGCAATCCTCCAACCAGGTCGTGCCCCAGCCGTTGAGCGTGCTGCCATCGAGTGGAGCGATCCGGTTGTGGTTACTGGTTCAGGTCAGCGCCGAAACTATGACGTTCGTGCCGTCAATGCCGACTGGTTCGTCGTTACCCCCCAGGAGTTGGGGGCAGGCCGCCTCTTCACTGCCGATGAGGATCGTGAACGGCTGCGCGTCGCCGTCATCGGACGTGTGGTGGCCGACCGGTTCTACGGGGGCATGAGTGGTGCAGTTGGTCAGCGCATCAACCTCGATGGGGTCGGGTTTACCGTTATTGGTGTCCTTGCCACCGAAGAAGGCTCGGTGAGCATCGGTGCGGATCCGGCTGAGGCGATCTTCATCCCCTACCAGACGGGTCTTGCCCGCCTCTTCCGCAACCAGACGAGTGATGCCATCAATGTCTCGATCATGACGGTCAAGGCCCGTAGTGTGCCCGAGATCGATGCGGCGATCCGCCAGGTAACCGCGATCCTACGCGACGAGCACCGCCTCACCTACCAGGACAACGACTTTACCATTATCAACCCCGAGCAGATCGCGGCCCAGTTCAACGTCGTGATTGGCGGATTCAATGCCTTCCTAGGTCTAGTCGCCGGTATCTCCCTCCTTGTAGGTGGGATCGGTATCATGAATATCATGCTGGTGAGCGTAACGGAACGTACCCGCGAGATCGGGCTACGCAAAGCCGTGGGTGCCCGGCGCCGCGACATCATGCTGCAGTTCCTGATCGAGGCTCTGGTCCTCTGTCTCATTGGTGGTGCTTTTGGCATTCTGCTCGGCTATACCCTATCCCTGGCTGGCACCTTCATCTTGACCGAACTCTTCAACACCGCTGGTGCAGCTGCTTCGGTAAGCCTGGCTAACGTGATCCTAGCTACGAGCATCGCTGCGGCGATCGGCCTCGCCTTCGGCTTCTTCCCGGCACTCCAGGCCTCCCGCCTCAACCCGATCGATGCACTCCGTACCGAGTAGGAGCATGGGCATAGCCAAACCCCTCTCACACGGGAGGTAGGGAAGAGTGTGAACAGGTACCCCATCAGAAAGTAACGATACTATGAACCTAGTTGAGGCCTTCCGCATCGCGTGGAGCGCGATGCTCACCCATAAGCTACGTGCCCTCCTGACAATGCTCGGTATTATCATCGGTGTGGGTGCAGTCGTCGGCATGCTCGCTATTGGCGAGGGCTATTCGCGCTGGATCGATGCTGAGTTCAACAAGATGGGTATTGGTATCCTCTACGTCGCCCCACAGGTAGATAGCGAAGATGAACAGGAAACACTGTCACCGCGCCTGACCGCAGCCGACGCCGAGGCGCTCATGCAGGCCGGTCGTGCGCCAGAAGTGGAGTTTATAGCCCTCGAACTCAACCGGAGTGGCGTGATCCACGCCGGCGGCGATCGTTTCATCTTTGGCATCAAAGGGGTGAGTGCAAGCTACTTTGCGGTCGGCGACCAGGAGCTTGGCGGTGGGCGCTACTTCACCGACGATGAAGAGCGTAGTAGTGCACGAGTGGCCATTATCGGCCGTGCCGTTGCCGAGACCCTCTTCGGTAGTGTCGAGGGCGCGGTAGGCAGGCGGATCAACGTGAACAGTACCTCCTTCGAGGTGATTGGTGTCTCCGTAACCCGCCAGAGCCAACTCTCAGGAGCAGTGGGACGCTTCGGCGACCTGAGTGAGCAGGTCTTTATTCCCTACCGGACGGCACGTGAACGACTCTTCCGTAACTCCGTCTCTCAGGATGTCGATGTCTCCACACTCACGGTCAGCGTACGCAACCCCCAGGCCATGGATGAGGCGATCCGTCAGGTCACAACCGTCCTACGCGAAGAGCACCGTTTGACCTACCAGGCCAACGATTTCCGCGTCACCAATCCCGCCCAACTTGCCAGTCAGTTTCGGGCGATCACGGTGGGCTTTAGTGCATTCCTGGGCACGATCGGCGGTATCTCCCTCCTGGTGGGTGGTATCGGGATCATGAACATCATGCTGGTGAGCGTTGCCCAGCGCACCAAGGAGATTGGCCTACGCAAAGCCGTAGGTGCACGGCGCCACGATATCATGCTCCAATTCCTGATCGAGGCCCTCGTACTCTGTCTAGCCGGTGGGCTGATCGGAATTGGGCTTGGCTACCTACTCTCTTTTGGTGGCACCGTGGTGCTCTACAACCTCTCACAGGATCCGAGCCTCCGTGCTAGCGTCTCACTCTTTTCGGTTATTCTGGCTACCTCGATCTCGATGGCGGTTGGGCTCTTCTTCGGGCTCTTCCCAGCGATCCGCGCCTCACGCCTCGATCCCATCCGCGCCCTCAGGAGCGAGTAGCGCTCATCTCGGGGCACCACTACGCATCGACCCACTTACTCTGCGGAATAGCCTCAGCCGAACTGTAGACCGGAACCGGCGGACCAAGCGTCAAACCCTCGGGGCTGAGGGGACAAACATAGGCGTAGACCTCAACACCACTGGTGATAGCCTGGCGCAGGGCACGGGCAAACCCCGGATCGAGCTCTTCATCGGGAACGAGTGCCCGTGCACTCTGGCGCTGAATGATGAAGAGCAGCGCCGAGCGCTGACCACTTCGGGCCATCTGGGTGAGGAGGCCGAGTTGCTGCCGTCCACGCTCGGTGGGGGCGTCGGGGAAGCGGGCTAGGCCATCAACCACCTTGCCCGCCGACTTGACCTCTACGATACAACTCGTTAGCCCCTCGCCAAGACGAAAATCGAAGCGGTGGCTCCCAATCGTCACCTCTCGCTGCACCTTGGTATAGCGCGCAAACTGAGGTAGTGCACCGCTGGAGAGGGCGGCGGTAACTAGTCGATTCGGTAGCTGTGTGTCGAGCGAGATGAGCTCATCCCCACGATAGACCCCGACGACCTGAAAGGCGGTCTTGCGCCCGATCTCGTCACGGGGTGCCACGAGTAGCCGTGCACCAGGAGTCAACAGATCGAGAAGCCGTCCCCGGTCGGCCATGTGCGCTCGGATCAGCCGCTCATCGATACGCGCTTCAACAAGCAACTGGTTTGGCCGGGCAACAAATATCGCCTCAGTTAGGGGTCCAGTGGCAATGAGTGGTATACGAACAGACATAAGCAAACCTACTGACTTGAACAGGACCTCGGGCTTTACCGCATACCCTACAGATTGGTAAGCTATGCACTACTCCACATACTATGCTCGTGAACCTCATCAGAATCGACGAGGCTCAACTGCTGAGGCAGACTGACCCGCAAGGCCTGCTCGGCTGCCGCTACAAAGCCCCGGAAGAGTGGGTGGGGATCGTTAGGACGCGAGCGAAACTCGGGATGGAACTGGCTAGCCACAAACCAGGGGTGGTCGCGTAACTCGATAATCTCGACGAGCCGTCCATCAGGCGAGTGGCCACTAATAATGAGCCCTGCCGTCTCCAAGAGGGCCCGGTACTTGTTGTTAAACTCAAAGCGGTGACGATGGCGCTCATAAATCTGATCGACACCATAGACGGCGTGGGCACGTGTACCCGGTACCAGCGTACAGGGGTAACGTCCAAGCCGCATGGTTCCACCCTTATCCGTGATATCGCGCTGATCAGGCATGAGGTCGATAACCGGATGCGGCGTGTGTGGGACGAACTCCGTACTGTTCACCCCAGTGGTCCCCAGCACGTGGCGGGTAAAGGCGATCGTCGCACACTGCATACCCAAGCAGAGGCCCAGGTAAGGGATCTCATGACGCCGTGCGTAGTCGGCCGCCATGATCTTACCCTCAATCCCACGTTCACCAAAACCGCCAGGCACGACGATCCCGTGCACCTGGGTAAGCAGCCGCTCAACCCCTTCACGCTCAACCTGCTCCGCTGAAATCCAGCGAATGTCGATATCAAGCCCCTGGTAGAGGCCGGCATGGCGCAGTGCTTCGACAACGCTGATGTAGGCATCTTTCAGCTCCACATACTTCCCAACCAGTGCGACCGTCACCGCTTGCTTTGGTTTACGGATAAGCTCAACCAACGCGTGCCAGGCATGGAGGTCAGGAGGAGCGTAGCCAAGACCAAGACGATCACAGAGATAGTCGCCCAGACCGGCCTCCTCGAGTACCAGGGGGACCTCGTAGATCGAATCGACGGTCTGCACTGGAATAACCGCTCGCGCCTCAATATCAGCAAAGAAGGCGACTTTATCACGAATCTCGTCGCTGATCGCAAAATCCGCCCGACAGAGGATCACATCGGCGGTAATACCCACATTACGCAACGCCATGACCGAGTGCTGTGTCGGCTTGGTCTTCAGTTCGCCAGTTGAGCCAATGTGGGGTAGTAGTGTCACATGGATGTAGAGTACCCGATCACGACCAACATCTTTCCGCATCTGACGAATTGCCTCTAGAAAGGGCAAACTCTCAATATCACCGACGGTGCCGCCAATTTCGACAATCACCACGTCGGCGCTGCTCTGCCGTCCCACTGAGGCAATGTGAGCTTTGATCTCATTCGTAATGTGTGGAATAACCTGAATAGTACCACCGAGATAGTCACCCCGTCGCTCTTTCGCAATCACCGCCGAGTAGATCTGTCCGGTCGTTACATTGCTCAGGCGCGTCAGATTTTCATCGATGAAGCGCTCGTAGTGACCGAGATCGAGATCGGTCTCGGCACCATCCTCGGTCACGAAGACCTCACCGTGCTGGTAGGGTGACATCGTCCCAGGATCGACGTTGAGATAGGGGTCAAGCTTTAAGATTGAGACCCGTAGCCCGCGGCTCTTCAGCAGACGTCCAATCGAGGCAACACCAATGCCTTTTCCCACAGACGAGACCACCCCCCCGGTGACAAAGATATAACTGGTCATACCCTCAATGCTCCCTCCAGGGCACACTTCTGTTCATGCACGGTTGTCGTCAGATGGCGAGGCATGCTTCACATTCGCTTGACACGCTTGAGGGATGCACGAAGGGCTCTGCCCACTACGATCCACTCGTTCCCACAGCAGGGACAGTAAACGGTCAAGTTCACAACACGACCTACGAGTTGATGGGCCGCATCACCACGACTCGCGTCTCCTCACGTTCGGCGGGTAGGCTCGAGGCGTTCAGGCTGAGCTTCTCCTCTACGGGATGCTCTTTATAGCCCATCTCGTGGGCAAAACGCTCCAAGGGTGCAAGCGGTGGATCAAAGCTACTCTGCGCTGTGGCATAGTGCATAGGGACAACGATACGTGGCTCGATCTGGCTGATCACGTTGACCGCTTCAGCGGGGCCAATCGTCTCGCCACCACCTACGGGGATAAAGAGCAGATCCACATGCCCAATCGCCTCGAGCTGCGCCTGGGTGAGTTCATGACCAAGATCACCGAGATGACAGAAGACGACATCGTCGAGGTGAATGACATAGATCGTATTATAGCCCCGTTCAGCCCCTTTGGCTTTGTCATGGTAAGTGCGAATACCCACAATCATGATCCCGCCAACCTCATACTCGCCGGGACCATCAACCACAAAGAGCCGGTCACGCATCGGTCGGACCTGCGCCACATTGTTGTGGTCGGGATGATCGTGGCTGACGGTCACCATATGGGCCGTTGGGCGGCCAAGATCAAAACCAATGCTACGGTTGTAGGGATCACAGAGGACAATTCCATCGCGACCACGAATGCGAAAACATGCGTGACCGAGGTACTGCACATCAGGCATGGACACTCCTCATTGGTGGCTGTCTACCTACCGGTCTAGGGGAACGGCTCACCGCTCATCAGCGCTCCGTCCCAACTCCTTCCAGAGTATACCAAGGATTGGGCCGATCAGATGCAGGCTGAAGCCACGCCGCTGCAGGAACCCACCGAGACGCCGTTGAAAACTGGCCCAGTCCGGACAGTTGGCGTAGCGTGGCAGGGCGGCACGGGCAACACTTTCGATCTGTACTGCTTCAGTTTCCGCATCACCAGCGTGGGCAGCCAGGGTCGCCTCGATCGTAGCTCGATCGACCCCTTTGCGGCGCAACTCATCACGTAATGCACGGGGGCCTCGTGGCCGCACGCGCTGGCGACTCTCTACCCAGAGGTTGCTGAACGCAGCATCATCGAGCAGGCCCAGCTCCTGCATCCGCGCTACAGCCTGGGCCACAATCTCGGCTGGATAGCGCTTGCGCGCTAACTGACGGCCTATTTCAGCTACCGAGCGGGGGCGGCTATCGATCAGACGTAGGGCAGCCCGCACTGCCGCTTCACGCTGGGCGGCAACCTCCAGACGAGCCCAACCATCCTCATCGAGATTCTGCCCAACAAAAAGACCCTCCTGGGCCAGTGTAGCAAGGCTGATCCCGATGACGAATTGACCATCAACGAAGATGTTGACGCGCTGAGAGTCCTGAGCCTGTGCGGCGATAGCGGTGATCGTACCAGTTGGCATCAGCGTGAAGCCTGTGCGGGGCGCAGGGAAGCCCCACGCCCCGCATGGCGAGAGCTACTCCTCAAAGAGGCCCTCCCCATCACTCTCCTCACTGGTTGCCGAGAGCACCGCAACGTTCGTGAGACTCTGGGCCTTGATGAGACGCTCGATCTCATCGGTCAGCGCCTTGTTCTCCTTCAGGAACGTACGAACATTCTCACGCCCCTGGCCGAGCCGATCCTCACCCAGGTAGAACCAGGCACCACTCTTGCGGATGATTCCCATCTCGACGCCAATATCGAGAATGTTCCCCTCGCGTGAGATACCCTCATTCGCCAGGATGTCAAACTCCGCCTGACGGAAGGGCGGGGCAACTTTATTCTTGATCACCTTCACCCGCGCACGCGCACCGATCGCCTCTTGCCCCGACTTGAGCGTCTCGATACGCCGAATATCTAGGCGCACGGAGGCGTAAAACTTGAGCGCCTGCCCACCAGTTGTTGTCTCAGGTGAGTTGTGAACCACCACACCATCAACCAGGTAGTTGTGGTTCCCCTCCACCTCGAGATCGAAGCGGTGCATGCCCACCTCCGCCGGCCTCACCTGCATTGCGGTGATCGGCAGCGCTATCGCCTCACGCATCGGCTGCACGGCATGCTCCGCGCCAACCGAGCGCCCCTGGTTGTCAGCCATGGTCATCAGCCGATCGCCAACGCGAAACTCCTCGGCATGCTGATAGCCATCCTCTCCTAGCAGGAGATGGTTGGGGGTGCAGATCACCTGGTGTGTCACACCACCCTCCTCATCAGTAACCTGGATCTCGAGGAACTGCTCGGCCGGACCATTGTCGAACCAGTTTACGATACGCCGTGGCTCAAACTGGCCAGTTTCTTGGTTGTAGGAGAGCAGTTCCACCGGCATCCGCTGCTCTACCAGCGTGCCAATCTGCTCACGACGACCATCAGCTAACAGCACCTGCGCGTCGTAAGGGAAACAACCAAACATGACCCCAATCTTCATGCGCAGCTGGTTGAGGAAAATCACCACCGTGCGGCTCTTATTGATCGCACCCGAGAGTTTCCGCAACGCCTGGCTCATCAAGCGCGCCTGCAGACCGGGCAGGCTGTCGCCCATATCGCCCTCGATCTCAGCACGCGGCACCAGCGCCGCCACCGAGTCGATGACGATGACGTCGATCGCATTTGAACGTACCAGAGTCTCACAGATCTCGAGCGCCTGCTCACCGGTGTCGGGCTGCGAGACGAGGAGATCCTTCGTCTGCACTCCACAACGCTCGGCGTAGATTGGATCAAACGCATGTTCGGCGTCGATAAATGCACAGACGCCACCGAGCTTCTGTGCCTCCGCAATGATGTGTTGGGCCAGCGTCGTTTTACCGCTACTCTCAGGACCAAAGATCTCGATGACACGACCACGGGGTAGCCCACCAATACCAAGGGCGATGTCAAGAGCGATTGCGCCAGTGGGAATCACCTCGATCGCAAGCCTCGATCCGGCCTCGCCCATCTTCATGATCGAGCCCTTCCCGAACTTGCGATCAATCTGGCTCATCGCCGCCGACAGGGCTTTCTCTTTTTCGGGCGAAAGGGCCATC
>CAIWUD010000270.1 GCA_903915775.1 uncultured Chloroflexota bacterium
CCCCGGAGCGCTTCACTGCCGACGCGATCGCCTACATCGTCCCCCGGGTAGTCGAACTGGTCTACACCGCGTGGGACATGGGCGCCTTTGCGGCGGACATCTGGGCCGAAGCGGACACCGCGCTCCGGGCGGAGCTCTTGGAGCGCCACGCGGCGTGCAACGCCGGCGCCCCGACGGAGCTCTTCAGCCCACGGGATGGGTTCCCGCTCCCGCCCTACCGCTGGAACGAAGAGCGGCGCGCCCTGGCCCGTGCGGAGCTGGACGCCTGTATCGCGCGGCTCTACGGCCTCACCCGCGACGAGCTACGCTACATCCTCGACCCAAAGGAGGTCTACGGCCCCGACTTCCCCGGCGAGACCTTCCGGGTGCTCAAGGATAATGAGACCAAGCGCTACGGCGAGTACCGGACGCGGCGCTTGGTGTTGGAGGCGTGGGATCGGTAGAACAGCAGGCGATAACAGGAGCGATACAGGAGAGAACGGCTCCCAGGGCACCAACCCAGCTACTTGAGCCATAGGTATCCTAACCTTCGGGAGCACTGACCACCATCCAACCAATGACTTCCTGAACGCAGAGGGTATGCTATCTCCATCCAGACCAGGGTGTGTGTTGCAGCAGCAGGATGATGTTTGAACCGGAGCATGCATGGCTCGTATCAATCTCCCCGTCAAGCAGCCCTTCTACGATGCTGCCCAAGCTTTCGTTGAACGCTGCCTCCGCCAGGATCGTTCGCTCTTCACGCCGGACACCGCTATCTGGACGCGATCCAACCTCGACGAACTACACCATCGCTTCAATAGCAACCCTGATGAGAGTAGTGACTCCTTCGAGCAGAAGCTTCAACGCCAGATTACCGGCGCCGACCCAGCGATCTACCAACTCATCAGCGAGGTGATCTACGTACATTTATTGATCGTCACCGGCACCATCGGTGGTGGGGCCAAGCGTACGCTTATCCACCGCGTGCTCGGCTGGTCGCCGCACCGTGTAGCCATTCCCGATGAGCTCGATACCGCTCTTGACACTGGACTGGCCCGAGTCGGGACTGCCTTCATGGCCTACCGGCCCTTCCAACTCTGGTTCGTGATCGACTTCGCCCGTCAATGGAAGAGGCTCCCTCCTGCTGAGCACGAGCACCTGATCACCGATCCCTGGGCTTTTAAGCTTATGGTCTTCTCGCTACCGATCAACCGGGCCTACGCCCAGCGTGAAGCTCTGCTGCACATTGTCCACCCCGACACCTTCGAAGCGATTGTCTCCCGCGAGCACAAGCGTACCTATGCCACATCCTTCCACGACCTGATCGCTACACCGACGGGGGATATCGATCGTGACTTATTCCAGATCCGTGCCGCCATCGACCAGCGCTTCCGCCCAGGGCATGGTCTCCACACCATCCGCAATAGCAACGTGCTCCCACTCACACCCATAGGGCCACTGCCGCGCACCCTCGGCACCTCGCTCACCTCCTACGTACGGCTCGCCGCGCTCCTGGATAGGTCGAGCTACACCCCCGCCCAGATCGTCGAACGGCTCGGTCGAGTCAGCCCGCCTGTGGCAAACCTCACCGCCATGCCTGATCCCGATGTCCTGGTCAGTGATCTCCTACGTCTGCGGCTACTCAAGCCGATCGAACCCAGCGGCACCTATCGATGCTGGCCACACCTCAATGGTGCCATCGAGAGTCAGGTACTTCGCTACGCTGCCCTCACACTGCTTGTACCGCTTGGCGACGGATGTCACGAACTACCAGCGCTGCGCGCCCCGCTAGACGGTGAGCCCCACCCCACCACGGCTTGGCCGTACCAGGATGTCCTGCTGGCCTGGTACGAGGAGGCGGGGCTCGTACGTGCCACGGACGACGGACGGTGGCAGTCCGTCCCCAACGCACTCAGCCCGCTACCAGAGGACAGTGACTGCGCCCGCGCACTCAATACCTTCCTCGGCTACCTCACGCAGGCCCGAGTTGGACAGGCGGAACTCCCAACCATCACGGATGACGCGCTACCGATACTCGACTCTGGTGTCCTAGAGGAACGAATTACCGAAATCCAACGCGAACTACTCATCGATCGCAGCACCATCCTCCGTATCTACCGGGCACTGATCGCAGGACACCATATCATCCTCAGTGGCCCTCCCGGTACTGGCAAGACGCACTTGGCAAAGCTGCTCCCACGCGTGCTCTGGCGCGATACCGAACCTATTGTGCAGCTGACGATGGTCACTGATCCCCGTATCTCACCGACGGAGCCACCAGGGAAGCAGCAGATGTATCGGGATGGGTACGCAGCCGACGTGGTCACTGCCACCGAGGATTGGGGCGTGCGAAACGTGATCGGCGGCATCATGCCCCATGTGCTGCGCGAGAACGGGCGATCAACCCTCGTCTACCAAGTACGACACGGATCGCTGACCCGGGCCATCCTGAGCAACTATGCTGGCTACGACGGTACTTCGCTACCAGCGACCTTCCAGCGGCACGATGTGTTCGACGGTGAGCAGCGATGTCGCGGGCGATGGCTCGTTATCGACGAGTTCACACGGGCACCGATCGACGCCGCCTTCGGTAGCCTGCTCACCACACTCGGCGGGCAGCGCAGTCCCCTAGCCGTACCTACTGATGATGGAGAAGTGCAGGTTCCCCTACCACGAGACTTCCACATCATCGGAACCCTGAACAGCTTCGACCGGCACTTTCTCAACCAGATCAGCGAGGCGATGAAGCGCCGCTTCACCTTCATCGATCTGCTTCCCCCAGGGCCACACCTCGCTGACGCTGAGTGCGGGGTCACCGCATCCCGCGCACTCTTGCGGCTCAAGGAACGAGGGTTCATCGAGATCAGCGGAGACTCGACGGCAGGCCGCATAACCTGGGAGGACGTGCTCACCATCACTCGCACTGAGACCAGCAGAGGTGGAGCTCCAAGCTACACGCTGATTTGGGACGACGACAACGGTGATCGCGTACTGAGCTCCTTCTGGCGCATCTTCCGCGCCATCCGTGTCTACCGACAACTCGGTACGGCTCAAGCCGAGGCGGTCTGTAGCGCACTCTTCAGCGGTCACCTAATCGGCATGGGATGGGAAGCCGCACTCGATTCGGGCATGGCCGATACCCTTGCCGATCAACTGCAAGTACTCACCCGCGACGAGCAGCGGGTACTCCTGGCGTATCTCAATCACGCTGGAGACCCCGTGCGTTTCACCGAACATGTGAGTCAGATCCTCGGAAGACTTCCAGCAGCACGACAAG
>CAIWUD010000271.1 GCA_903915775.1 uncultured Chloroflexota bacterium
ATCATCGCCTGGGTGCGTCATCGCCAGGATGTTGAAGAGCGGAAGCCCTCGACCATTAACCGCGGCCTCTCCACCCTACGCCGTTTCGGCGACTGGCTGGTGGCTGAGGCACTGCTCAACGAGAATCCCGCGAAGGGTATTCGCGATCTGCCTTTAGATGAGCAGGGTCTGCGTGCGCTTCCCGACGATGCGGTAGATGCGCTACTTCGTGCGGTACAGGTCGAAGCGGAGCAGTCGCTCCGCCTCCGTGATGGAGCGCTGCTTGCGCTGCTCGCCTATGCCGGCCTGCGTTCGCAGGAGGCGTGCGATGTGCAGTTGCGGGATCTTGATCTTGATGGCGGCAGCGTGGTGGTGCGCCGTGGGAAGGGCCGAAAGTCGCGGCGGGTGCCTCTCCACAGCGATGCGCTTGCCCTTTTGCACCGCTACCTTCGCGACCTGCGTTGTCCAGCCGGGATGCCAGCGATTGGTAGTGATGCAGAACGCGAATGTCTGCTGGTTGCGCAAGATCGCACGAAGGCTGGGCATCCGCTCCTCCCTGGGATGAGTACCCGTTTGGTACGTCACCGAATGGCCGTAGTGTGCCGACGGGCCGCCGAGCAGGTACGGGGGGCAGCAAAGAAAGAACCACGCCTGGAGCGTGCTGCTCAACTCCTCCAGGTAGCCGCCCAACTTGAGGTTGCCTCCCCGCACGCACTCCGCCATGCACTGGCCCGTCGCATGCTGCGGCGCGGCGCTGATCTCAGCGAGGTACAACGGATACTTGGTCACTCGCGGCTCAGTACGACGGGAATCTATACGGTTCCTGATGACAATGATCTACGCGACGCGATCGAACGAACTGGCGTGTAACGAGCACGCGATGCACGCCCCACCAGCCGAGTGGAAGGGAATCAGTGATGAGTGAGCCACCTGACCCCCAGGCGACTGCCCCACCACCCGAAGATGACCCGACCTCAAGTCAGGTCTCCGGGTGCACGCCCCACCAGCCGAGTGGAAGGGAATCAGTGATGAGTGAGCCACCTGACCCCCAGGCGACTGCCCCACCACCCGAAGATGACCCGACCTCAAGTCAGGTCTCCGGCGGAGTAACTATTCACGGCCCGGTCATTGCCACACGTGATGCCCATATCGCGGCATCGCAAGTCTTCAACAACAGCTACACGCTCGAACAGCACCAGACGCGTCTTGAAGACTACCAGCGGCTGCTCCACCGTCTGGCCACCAGTGAGCGGGCACAGCTGCTTCTGGTCGCTGAGCCACCACTGACCAATGGACTACCTCTCGATAAGCTCCGCCTGATCATGGCTCGTGCCGCACTGGATTGGCCGCTCCCCCTGCCTGAACCCAGCGCTCCCCTTGACGATAGTCTGCAGCGGAGCATGGTTGCAGCCCTGCTGTTGCCGTTGCTCACTACCACCACACTGGTGCTTACGCTCCATGCGAACTGGGCTCTGGGTCAGTTGGCATCCAATAGTGTCGCCGTTCTTGTGCAACGTTTAGGCCTAGACTACCTGAAGAGCCGGATGCAGCTTGACCAATCAGCACTGAACCAAGCCCACATGCGGCTGACCCGTGCCCTGGACGATCCGAGCTACAAAGAGGGCTGCGCCCGGCTGCTGCACGACATGGCTATGACTGAAGCTGGGCAGACTGCACTCGCCGTGGCCTGGCACGAGCGCCAGCGCAATCGGGGGACTGGGCAAGCTGTACCGCTCCTGCTGCAGCTCTTTGCTGCCGGAGTGGCGGGCGGTATCGGGAGCGGGATGACCATGGCGTTGCTCCAGTTGCTCCGTACCACGCCGGTGCCGCCCCCTCCCGCCCAGCCCTCTCCCGTGCCAACGCCCAGAGCAGTGCCGCCCCCCAGCCCTGAGCTGAGCATCCCAGTGCGCGTGTCCGAGTGGCAAGCCGAGCTTGACCGGCGTAACGAGCGTTTTGGTGCTCCAGAAGGCTACTGGTGCTACGTACGTCCTGGACGCTACCGTATTGGTGGCTGGGCAGCCGGTCAACCCTCCGCTGACGTTACCCTTCCTGCCTTCTGGATCGCCCGCGTGCCGATCACCGTCGCTCAGTTCATGGCCTTCACCAAGTCTGGTGGATCCGGCGTTCGGGAGTTGTGGACGGACCACAAGCACCACAACGTTCGTCCACGGCAAGCCGTAGTGGGCGTCACGTGGCGAGAGGTCAACACCTTTGGTACTTGGCTCAGTGCTCAGCTGCGCCTCCCCCCCGGTTACACCGTGCGCCTCCCGAGCGATGCTGAGTGGGAGGCAGCGGCGGCCTTTGATGCAGCCTGGCATCGCCGTACCTACCCATGGGGTGAGACCAGTCCTACGACGCACCATGCGGTGTTTGATCGATCGCTTAACGATGGCGCGCCCGATGTAGCGACAAGGCCTGCCGGTGCGGCGGCCTGTGGCGCTCTCGATATGGCAGGCACGGTCTGGGAGTGGACGCGC
>CAIWUD010000272.1 GCA_903915775.1 uncultured Chloroflexota bacterium
CGCTGTGTCACTAGCCAGATCGATCGCGCCATTGGCGACTACTCGCGCAACTACGACCTGCGGCGCTACGGTGGCGATGATGAGCCGCGTTGGCTCCCCGACGGGAGTGGCCTCCTCCTCCTGATCAATGAGGCGGGCACGGTTCAACTCTGCAAACTCAGCCTCGCCGATGGTACGCTCACCTGGTTGACCCGTGGCGATTGGGTGGTCTCAGCCTTCTCCGCCGATCCAACCGGAACGAACCTGGTCCTCCTCATCGGCGATAGCCTGAACCCAGGTGACCTCTACCTGCTCGAGGCAGATGGGCAACTGCGTCGGCTGACCGACGTGAACGGGGCACTGCTCAGCCAGTTGGAGCTCTCGCCTGCCCTACGTTTCAGCTGCGAGTCGGATGGTCTCGTGATCGAGGGTTGGGTCAACCCACCCGTTCGCCGCGAACCTGGCAAACGCTACCCGGTCATCCTCTACACCGGTGGCGGTCCGGGTGGCATGCGCGCCAGTGTCTTCGTCCACGAATGGCAGGTCTACGCTGCACACGGCTATACCGTCATCAACTGCAACACCCGTGGGAACCATGGCTACGGCCAACCCTTCTCGGCAGCAACCCGCGGGAAGTGGGGTGATCTCGACTATCGGGATAATATCGCCTTCCTACGCGCAGCGTGCGCCGCCTTCGACTTCATCGATCCGGAGCGCCTGGCCGTTGCTGGTGGCAGCTACGGTGGCTATAGCGCAGCCTGGATCATTGCGCGCCACCCCGAGTTTAAGGCCGCAGTGGTTGATCGCGCCCTGACCAACCGCACGTCACAGGTCGGGACAAGTGATATTGGCTTTCTGCTCGACCAGGTTGAGTTTGATCGCCAACTCCCCTGGGAGAATATCGATACCCTGATCGAGCGCTCACCGGTGCTGGATGCCGGCAACATTCAGACCCCCACCCTGATCGTTCATTCAGCCCTCGACCACCGCTGCGCCGTTGAGCAGGGCGAGCAGTTCTACATGGCGCTCAGGCGTCGCGGCGTGCCCACAGAGTTGGTGCGCTTCCCCGATGAGAGCCATGAGCTCTCACGATCCGGTAAACCCTGGCACCGGATCTTTCGCATCGATCGCTACCTGAATTGGTTTCAGCGCTGGCTATGAGTAGGTGACCTACCTACGCACTAAAGGAGCCCCCTATGTCAACGAAGGCCGACGGCCTCCTCGCTCGGCTCGCCTCGCAGCGTGCCCGTGAGGTAGGCGCCACCCTGGCGAAGCAGACCTCAATCAACGCTCCCGGGATGATCAACCTGGCGAGTGGTACACCCGATTTTGCTACCCCCGCCCATATCGCCGAGGCTGGTCAGCGGGCGATTGCCGAAGGGAAGACCGTCTACACCGCGTGGGCGGGTATGCCTGCCCTGCGTGAGGCGATCGCCGACCAGTTGCAGCGTGAGAAGGGGCTCAACGTTGATCCCCGCCATGAGGTTCTCGTCACCGCGGGATCGCAGGCAGCCATGATGACGGTCACCTTGGCCCTGCTCGACCCCGGTGATGAGGTGCTGGTACCAACACCCTTCTACGATGAGTACCGCCGCGACATTATGCTCGCCGGTGCGACGATGATCCCGATCCCTACCCGTCTCGAAGCAAACTTCGAGGTTGACCCGGCTGCAATTGAGCGGGCCGTTACCCCGCGAACCAAGGCGATGATCCTGATCTCACCCTCCAACCCAACCGGGGGCGTGATCGAGCGCTCGACCCTTGAGCAGATCGCCGCCATCGCCCAGCGCCACGATCTTCTCGTCATCTGGGATGAGCTCTACGAGCGCTTCACCTACGACGGGTTCCAGCATGTGAGCTTGGCCACACTCCCCGGCATGTGGGAGCGTACTATCATCATTAACGGCTTCTCGAAGTGCTACGGCATGACCGGCTGGCGCATTGGCTACGTGGCAGCACGACGCGAAATCTGTGACGCCCTGCTCCCGATCACGCACGGCATGACCATCTGCGCCCCCTCAATGGCTCAGTACGCGGCGCTCGCAGCGATTACCGGGCCAACAGACTGGTTCGATGCCATTCTGGCCGAGTATGATCGCCGGCGGCGGCTCTGGATGCAGGCCCTCGATAGTATGGGGCTGCCCTATGGCCGACCGCGGGGCGCCTACTATGTGATGCCCCATATCGGGAGTACCGGCCTCACGTCACAGCGCTTTGCTCAACTGCTCCGTGAAGAGGCCAATGTAATGATCGGTGGCGCTGGTGGGTCTACCGATCCCTTCAACGAGGGCTTTGTACGCTGCTCACTCGCCCTACCCTATACCCAACTGGAGCAGGGGTTAGAGCGTATGGCTGCCGTGGTACGCAAGTATAAGGGTTGAGGGAAGTTTCAGTTTTGGCTACGCCAACGTGACTGTCTGGCGTGACCAAGGCCGGTTTTGTGGAGAGCACAGCCCTCCACAAAACCGGCGGCCAGCCAAACTCACCAAAGCCAAACGGGTTTGGTAGGGCCTATCCCCCAAACCCGTCTATGCTCACGATCGCCGTCTCTCCTTCAGCGGTACCTGTTCACGTTTGGGGTAAGCCGACGACAGGGCAACCACGGGGGGTGTCCGTACAGGGGGGCGTCACGAGGGCGAGACGCCCTCGCTCCGGGA